>NZ_JAGGQN010000018.1:0-17474 GCF_018613275.1 Bacillus sp. ISL-4 | reverse complement strand
CTACTCGATTATTTCATAATAGGGATAGTTGACCAAAAAGATTCTCATTCTTTTATATGCTCCGAGCCCGGTCTTATTTGCTTGGCATCGTAGAGATATATTTTTTGACTACTTCATAAACATATTCTTGATTGGCTGCTGCTGTATTAGGGTTATATTTACCGCCATTCACTTTATTATTGGATAGTACTCGTATACCTAAGAAGGGAACATCGTAAGCTTTGGCGATTTGTGCAGCTGAAGCTCCTTCCATTTCTTCAACAGATGTACCATATTTCGTATGGAACCACTTAATCCGATCCACTTCATTATTCCAAACGTCTGCCGAACCGATAGTGCCATCGACAACCTTACCTTTTGTGTAAGTATCTTTAACTGCATGAGCAGCTGCGAGTAAATCCTTATCTCCCTCGTAGAAGCGTGGTTTTTCAGCGTTAGGATCTTCTCCTGCACTTCCTTCAGAAGCCATTAGGTCCATTGGTTTCCAAATGGTTGGATCAATTCCTTGGTTTTCAGTTTTCTCTGCCGTTTTTAGTGAACCTAGGTTTACCGTTCTTTTTCCTAAAACAATATCAAAAACGTTTAAACTTGGATCATGTCCGCCTGATGTCCCTTGATTGATGATGGCAATAGGGTTATATCTTTCAATGGCCAATGCTGTAGCGGCAGCTGTGTTTTCCATCCCTTTACCAGTTTTTGCAACGATTACAGGATAATTGTCTAACGTTCCAATGTAAAATACAAAATCTCCTGATTTTTCTTTTTTAACATTTTTTAACCTTTTTGCGAAATTTTCAGCTTCAATCGGCATTGGACCTTGGATTATGATAGGCCTTTGAGTCTTTTTTTCGACCGTTTCATTTTTGGAAGCAGAACTGCATGCTGCAATCACCAACACGAAAAGTAATGTAATGATTCCTAATATAGTGTACTTTTTGAACATGTTTTTTCTCATATAATTTCTCCTTAAAACATATTTATTCGATTGTTTGATACACTCGCAGTTGCGGTCAAAGAAAAAGGTCCAGAACGGCAGAATGATTACTGCCTTCTAGACCTACGATAGTCAAAGTAAAGTTGATTAAGCAAAATGATTATAATGCTAAATCATTAGCTGCTCAAGAAAGCGGGCAGCCGAATACTTTAACTCGTAGTCTAGTTCTTTCACTGGGAACCAGGTAGAAACGCTCAGACCATATTTCCGAGCATATACGAGTAAATTACGATTATTACTTTGCTAATATAACAAAGAAATGATAGATAATCAATGGAAAAAGTGAACATTAAAATATAAAAATAATTTAATGTTCGTGTTTAAGGGGGGTGATTCGATAATAACGTTGATTGGAACGTAGGGTACTCGCTTTCCGCGGGCGGTCGTGGAGCCTCCTCGGCTTGCGCCTGCGGGGTCTCCCTTTGACACGCTTTTCCCGCAGGAGTCTCGAACACCCGCTCCAATCAACTTTGTTTTAAAGTTTAGATGGAGCGGAACCATGATTTTAGGACAAGATTCCTTAATGGTTTTTTTACTATTTTATGAAACCTCAATGGATGGAAGAAATTTGCGACACTCCTGCCGAATAACTACCTAGCCGAGACCCCACAGACGCTTGCTTTGATGAGGCTTGGCAGACAGTCGGCGGAAAGAGAGCGGATTTCTGAAATCAAACTGGAACATTTTTTAGAAAAAAACTGTAGGCAAGCCCACTTCCTCGAACTTTCCTACAGTCTGAAACAGATAGATTTATCTGCTTAATTATTGGCTTAATCGATTTCGTAAAATTCAATTACGGTCTTACGGTTCTTTTCAGTAATCTGCTGGTTAATGAATAGAGAGAAAAATGATAACAGGATAGAAGAATAGGTGCAAAGAGCTGCACCTATTTAGTAATTCACCCATAAAAGGATAGAAAAAGCGATTAATAAAGGGATCGTTTTCAGCACTGCCTTCCGTTTTGATGGTGCATTCAACCATGTCAAAACAATGCTCACCATTATTACGATAGAAAGAAGTACAACGCCAATCGTTTCCATCCATGTCATTTCAAATATTGGTTCAAGCAAAAAGAATACCCAACCGAGTGCCATTAAACCAATCGTAGAGATAAAACGCTTACTCGTAAAATCAGTCTTCACGTCATTTTGTTCTTCTTCTGACATCTTTTTATAACACCGCCACATCATGAAGGCCGGAATCCCTATCATTAAAACAAATCGTACGATTGCATCTATATTCATTGAGTCCTCCGGAAATTACAAGCTACCATCTATATACGTTTGTTTCTGGTAAAAGTTTCAACACTTCCTGCATAATGACATCTGAATCACGCGACGAAATACCCCTTCAGATCCAAATGTCCAAGGGGTATTTTCATGTCCAAGCATTTGAAGTAGGTTTTGTCAGGGCTTATCGTGAGGAACAGTTATGACTACATTTCCCTTTTTATGTCCTTGTTCTACATATCTATGAGCCTCGGGAATCTGATCCAGCGGGTAGCGTTTATCAATGACCGCTTTTATTTTTTCAGTTTCGATTAGCTCCTTGATGAGTAATAAGTCTTCCGTAAGTACCTTTGCTATTCCTTGCCCTTCAACTGTCACATATCGCCCGTTCGGGGTCAGTGCTTTCTTGCAAGCGGCTTTCGAGCTTTTCCCGACTGCATCAAAGATGATGTCATATCGCTCTTGTCTTTCCGTGAAATCCTCTTCCGTATAATCAATTACTTTATCGGCCCCCAATGATTTCACCAATTCAAAATTAGCGGCACTGCATACTCCGGTAACTTCTGTTCCAAAGTATTTGGCTAGTTGTATGGCTGAAGTTCCTACCGAACCGGATGCACCGTAGATGAGGACTTTTTGTCCGTCCTGGATCTTGGCTTTTCTGAAAAAATGCAGGGCTGTCGTTCCCCCAAAAGAAACGGCGGCCGCTTCCTCATAGGTCGCATTGGCAGGCTTCATTACGATTGGCCCGTCTTCTGGTAAACATGTGTATTCGGCATGAGCCCCGAAGTTCATTCCAGTCATGGCAAAGATCTGGTCGCCTTTTTTGAATTTTTTCACATTCCTGCCTGTTCCCTCTATTTCCCCGGCCAGCTCCACTCCGAGTATCGATTTTCGCGGTTTTCTAAGACCCAGGAAGATCCGCATCGGCAGCCATAATAAGAAGGGGCTATTGAAACTACGGACTCTTATGTCCCCTGAAGCCACTGTTGCCGCATGAACCTTTACCAGAACTTCGTTGTCCTTGGGCGTTGGTTTTGCTACCTCTTGGAGTTCCAGTACATCGGGTGAACCGTATTTTGTGCATACCATTGCTTTCATCGCGAGTCTCCTTAGTTTTTGATACAATCTTTTAATACTATGATAGAAGCTGTAATATAAAACTACATGTAAGTGAAACGGAAGGAACTTTTGAATGAAGCTTAAAAGCATTAGGTATTTGTCCGGCATCGGATAGGGGCAGTATCGCTGAGCGGTCGAAACCTTATGATTTTATCAACAAGGGACATTCTATAAGAAAAAGGAGATAAAAGTATGGCCATTAACGAAAGACCGAGAAGAATAGTTTTAGATTTAGCAGTTACTTTAGATGGATTTATTGAAGGGCCGAAAGGGGAAGTTGACTGGTGCATTATGGACTCTGAAATGGGGTTCATTGATTTCTTAAATGATATTGATACTATTTTTTATGGAAGAAAAAGCTATGAATTATGGGGACAATATACTCCAGAAAATGAGGTATCTGATACTGAAAAAGAAATGTGGAAATTAGTACATGGCAAAGAAAAATTCATGTTTTCCAAAACCAAAAAAAGCACGGATGATAAAGTAACAATCATAAAAGATAATATTGTTGAAGAAGTAAATAAATTAAAGAAAAAGCCTGGTAAAGACATCTGGCTTTATGGCGGGGCAAGTCTTATTACATCTTTTATAAGATTTGGGCTGGTTGATGAATTTAGGTTATCTGTTCACCCTGTTGTTTTAGGGGAAGGGAAACCTTTGTTTATTGACATGAAGGAGAGATTGAATCTAAAACTGGTTGATACAAAAAGATTTTCCTCTGGCGTTGTTCAACTTTGCTATCATCTTAATGAAGAGTAATTGACTAAATGGTCAAAATTCTTTATGGGAAATTCATATTTATATAAAGAGAGTAACTCCATTTTTTTGAAAATGGAGTTTTTGTATTTGCTGTTAAATAAGTATTGAAGGGAATTTCATTTGCTATCTGTTAATGAGTTCATATATGAAATTCTAATTTTTTAGAAGTATTTTTTTCCAATACATGTCCCTGCGGCCAATATCTCATCCGAAGTGATGCACCGAGTAGTCGCCATGGCGTCCGGCGGCATGGACACACTTCCGCATAACGGAGCCGTCATAACCCTGCTTGCCGTCACAGGACTGACGCATAGACAATCGTATGGCAGCATCTTCATGATCACCGTCATTAAATCATTGGCTGTCTTTGTCATCATTGCCCTCTATACTTGGTTTGGTATTATTTAAAATGATGAATTCACGAGTAAATCCCCAAAACTCACGAGTAAATGCTTAGAATTCACGAGTAAATCCCGAAAACTCACGAGTAAATGCTTAGAATTCACGAGTAAACCCCCAAAACTTACGAGTAAAACCTTGAAATTCACGAGTAAAACTCCAAAACTCACGAGTAAAACCTTGAAATTCACGAGTAAAACTCCAAAATTCACGAGTAAACCCCCAAAACTTACGAGTAAATGCTTGGAATTCACGAGTAAATCCCCAAAACTTACGAGTAAAACCATAAATAGGTATCCATACTTGATGTGTGGGTACCTTTTTTTATGCGCACTGCCATTTATAATTTATAAAATGTAATATATATGTTGCAAAAAGTAAAATAAATCATATAATAAGAGTGAGTAATGGAATTAAATGGAGGTCGATCGATGATGGATTTATTTAAACGAACGAAAAAGATCACGGATGAGCGGGTTGAGCATGTAAGAAATAAAATTTATAAAGAAATGTATCACGTCATTTTGGCCATTTGCCTGGTGAGTGCACTTTTCAAACTATATAAATATGGTGCAGGCAGCGGGGAGCTATATCTGGAATTCGTGATCATTGTTGCAGGAGGGCTGTATTACTTAGCTCGTTCCATTTTCTTAGGTGTATTCTGGGATGAAGTGGAAATGCATGACCGCACAAGCAAAACACCGATGAGCAGGAAGACGATTCTTGGTTCGGTTACTTTAGCAATCATCATCGCTATAATTATGGGGGTGAATAGTGCTGTATCCTATGCGGATGGCAGCTCCCAGGGCGTATGGTATTTTGTATTGGTATCGTTTGTATCCGTTATGATCTATTTGCCGATTTTACTTCTGTTTTTTGGTGGTATATACTTGCTAGCGAAGAAAATCGGAATGAAAAATAGCGAAGATAATAAGAAATTGTAGGTGGCTTCCCTTGAAAAATATAAAACTGAAGCTTGCGAGAGTAGAAAAGGACTTGTCACAAGATGAACTGGCCAAAATTGTCGGCGTTTCCAGGCAAACGATAGGATTGATTGAATCCGGAAAGTATAATCCCTCATTAAGTTTGTGTGTCGGTATTTGTAAAGCATTATCGCGTACATTGGATGATTTGTTTTGGGAGGAAGACTGATTAGGGTATCCATTGACTTGGATATCTTTTTTTTTAGGAATTTATCATCAAAAAATGGGGGAAGGTATAGCATGTAAGCAAAAATCTAACATTCGAGAGGGATGGTTTGATGGATCGTACGATTGGTTACTTACGTGAGATATTATCTAACTATACGGACCAATATCCTGAAGCGCAGGAAATTTATAATAAAATCAAAAGCGGACATTTTCATTCTGAAGAAGAACTCGTCAATAAGCTATCCGGTAAAGAAGCCAGCCTCCTTAACCATATTCTTCCTCAGGAAATTAAGCATGCGAAGGAAGCGAGTGATACGGAACGGGTCACGCAATTATCAGAGGTATATGAACTGATTATTATATGATAAAACCTTGTCCATGATGATCATGGACAAGGTTTTGTTGGTTTTTTTATTCCATTTCACTAAGTGAATCCATATGACTGGCGATCATGGCGATGATCGTGCTTGCTTCTTCCTTGCTGAAAATGAAATTCGTTTCATCCTTTATTAGGTCATCATCCGCTGTCCGAATCCGGTTGATCCTTTTCAGCACACCATCACCTGTTTCCTGAACGATACCGAATTGGTAGGTGACCTCCACTTCATTATCCTGGATATAGGCGGTCACTTCAGGCGTTTCCCAATCTACATCGATTTCGTATATATCGGATTCTTCGCCGTCTGGATCATGCAAATCATCATTTTCATCATCCATATCCATAGCATATTCGTAATCGGCATCATCCTCTTCCAAATAGTTATGGAAGCTCTCGTGGACAGCATCGACGATATCTTCAATGTCTGCAAGGATGACCTTGCTGATCTGACCTAAATCCGGCTCAAACGATTCCATATAAAATTCTTCATTATACGGATCAAAAAACAGCGTGGAAAAATAATCCCTCTCATTGTCATCAAGCTCTGTATAAAACTCGATCCGTGGATGCTTCGACCCGCGCTCCACGATCATACTGCCATTACGGTCGTATTTCTCACAAATTGATTGAAGATGATTCTGCAATTCCCCGCTAACTCTGTCAAACCATTCTAATGACATCAACATCCACATCCTTTCGTAATTATTATTTCCCAGAAAAGGCGAACATGACGTGCCATTTAAAGCCAAATGCAATTTATCTTCGCATCAAAAATGTCAGTTATAAAAACATGATTCAAAGGGAAAATAAGCTGAATGGCAAAAACGGTATTTGGATTTATTTTATGAAACAAGTAACCGGGACGGGCTCAGGCTCAGGGATTGCTGCAACAACGAATTGGTGTTATTTTAAGCTTCCCTATACCTTTCAATTATAAAGTCAATAAAATACCTGCTTGCTATTGGCAATACCCTTTTATCCTTATACGCCAAAGTAATTGCTCGAATTATAGAAGGAGAGATAGCTTTCGCTACAATATTATAGGGACATTTATTTAAGAGAAGTTTCGGTAAAATGGAAATGCCAAGCTCTTGTTCAATCATGGACATAATCGCATAGGGATCAAATACTCGGTATTGTGTATCAGGTTCAAAATTGTACTGTTTAAAACCTATTAATGGTTCATTTATAACTCCCTCATCCAACAGAATATAAGGATCTTTTAGCAATTCTTTCAATGATACTTTTGTGGATGATGCTAAAGGATGGTCTACTGGCATTACAGCCAGCATTTCATCTTCCTGCAAGGGTATCGTAGTTAGATCCGAAACATTTGAATTCACAAAGCCAAAGTCTACGCTTCCTTCTTTAATCCAATTTGAGATTTCCGTATAATTTCCTTGATGTAATTCGAAATGAACAGTTGGGTAAAGTTCCTTGAAATCTTTGATCAATCCCGGTATCCAATGACATGTAACACTGGAAAAGGTGCCAATTCGAATAAGGCCGCTTTGCAGTCCCTCCATCTCTTTATGCTTTTCAGTCAGTTCCCTATGTGAATTACAAATCTTCCTGATATATGGCAAAAATTCCTCGCCATCTGGTGTCAGTGTAACGCCCTTTGGCGAACGTAAAATAAGAGTGGTGGAAAGTTCCTCCTCTAATGAATGCACCATTTGGCTAATGGCGGACTGAGTATAGCCAAGTTCTTCAGCAGCTTTTGTGAAACTGCCTGTTTCTATGGTTTTGATAAAAGCATAATACGAATTCAACCCGGCCACTCCCTTGTTGCATTAGTAATTCTAATAGTTTCATTATAAAAATTGATTTTACTAATGTAAATGGAAGAAATAAAATATAGTTGTGAAGAATTATTAGGTCAGGAGTTGAAGTATAAAAATAATAAATATTAACGTTAAATACAAAAATATTATTTATGCCTTTTTTATGGCTTTTAGTATGTCTTTTTTTATTTCATTTATATTAGTCTCAATAAATAGTGGTTATAATCATATATTCTTATCTACATGGTTAAAAACTTGGTCACAGGCTTTTATCTGTGCTTTCTTTGGAGCTTACTTTTTTCCGAGAGTAATACAACAAATAATAAGAAGAATTAATTTTGTAGAAAAACCGCCAATAATTGAGAAAAACTTTTTAGTGAAAGAAGAAGACAATGGATGATGGTCAGTAAAGAATTAAAAATTCGGTAAGAAATGTGGATATTGCTTTAAAGAATTTCCTGAAAAATAGTTTATAGAGCTTCCCAAATGATGGGGAGCTTTTTATTCGTTTCCTTGGGGAATTTCAAGATCATGCTACTTTCATTCTGAAAAAGTTTATATAGAGTGTGAAAGGGGGTGAGTGATATGGCAAGTCAGATTCCAGTATCAAGTACGTTGCGGATTGATTTTGAGACGGGGCTAAATGAAAAAGGGGCTCTCGTTTTCAAGCGGAGGGCATTTTCGAACATCAAGGTTGAGGCGACGGAGGATCAGTTGTTTTCGACAGCTGTTGCAATGGCAAGTGTGCAGAATTATCCAATGGGTGAAGTGACCCGGGTGGATACGTATTCATTGATTGGCTAAACGGTTTTGGAGAGATGCCGTACGAGGGGGAGGTGATTTGAAATGGCTAAAGTACTGGAATTGATTTTCGTTACGGAGGAAGGAAAGTCAGCGACGATTTCCGTTGATAATCCGAAGGAGCCGGTCGAGGTAAATACAATTAAACTGGCAATGGAAAAAATCATTGCGGGGAACGTGTTCGTTACATCTTCCGGGGATTTCGTCGATTTGAAGGCGGCACGCCTTGTCGAGCGGAATGTCGAGGAAGTGGAACTTATCTGACGGACGGGAAGGTCACCTTTGTTGGACAAACTTGAATTGAGGTGAATAAAAGTGGATCAAATCCTGCCATTTGTCAGTGATATTGGGTTCCCGATCATTGTTACCCTTTATTTGCTTCATAGGATTGAAACGAAATTGGATACTTTGAATGAAACCCTTGTGGAGCTGCCAGATCGCCTGCGAGAAGGGATTCCCAAGTCAGGTTAAGGATAAGCGGGGAGCATCATGAGTGATATCATTCATGATGCTTTTCCTTTTGAAATGGAAAAGTTTTAATAGATGATAGTTTCATATCAAAACTATCGGGTATACATAAAACTGTAGCTAGTTCATCAAAAATCCAAACAATAAGGAGGAGTTTTAATGACTAACAACAATGAAAAAATGAGCAGGGAAGAAGCTGGCCGCAAAGGCGGGGAAGCTACAGCAAAAAATCATGATAAGGAATTTTTCCAAGAGATTGGTCAAAAAGGCGGAGAGGCCACATCCGAAAATCATGATAAGGAATTCTATCAGGAAATTGGAAAAAAAGGCGGAGAGGCTCGAGCTTCCGATGATTGAAAAATGAGCAAGGAAGAAACAGGACTTAATGGCGAGGAAAAAAGTCGCCGCTAAATAAAAGAAGCGACCTGAAGCATTTAGCTGATTCCAGTTTTATAGCTGTTCAAGCGGGTACATGACATATGTAGCTAGTTCAATGAAAATCCAAATAATAAGGAGGAATTTTTAATGACTAACAACAATGATAAAATGAGTCGTGAAGAAGCAGGCCGTAAGGGTGGAGAAACAACAGCAAAAAATCATGATAAGGAATTCTATCAAGAGATTGGCCAAAAAGGCGGAAAAGCAACATCCGAAAATCATGATAAGGAATTCTATCAGGAGATTGGCCAAAAAGGCGGAGAAGCGACATCCGAAAATCATGATAAGGAATTCTATAAAGAGATTGGTCAAAAAGGCGGAGAAGCGACATCCGAAAATCATGATAAGGAATTCTATCAAGAGATTGGCCAAAAAGGCGGAGAAGCAACATCCGAAAATCATGGTAAGGAATTCTATCAGGAAATCGGCGAAAAAGGCGGAGAGGCAAGGGCCAATCAACGAGATGGCGACGGCAGCTCTGACGGTTCCGGTAATGGAAAAATGAGCCGTGAAGAAGCAGGACGCAAAGGCGGGGAAAAAAGCCGCCGTTAAAATATAATCCAGGAAACTCATAAATGACCGAGGGAGTAACCATTCCCTCGGTTTTTTATGCCATCAGCAAGTGTTCCATGGAAATTCCCTTCACAGCAGATTACAAAGTGTGCTTGGAAATTAAAGTGGGTAAAGAAATAACACCTAGAAAAGAAAGAGGTGATGAAGAAGTTGATCGTCCATTATTCATTACCGCGTTTAAAAGTAGGCGGAGTTACTTTCACTGCACGGCATTCATTGCTTGCTCTTGGTCTTGCGGGCATCGCTTATCTTATTTCGAATAAGAGGAAGCATCAAGCTGTATTCAAAACGGCTTCATTAATGTGTAAGATCGAACGGAAAGAAGATTCCATTAAGCTTATTTGGCCTGATGAAGGTGGTTTCTATCGGGTATTTAGGGGGCAAGAGCTGATTTACAGCGGCCGGGAGCCAAGGATGGTAGATCGAGGACTGACTCCTGGAACCATCTATACGTACTCGATAGATAGCTTGAATGAAAAAGAACAGGCAGTGAACAGGATGAAAATACAGACATCAACGACCGCCGAGAATAAAAAAGAGGATAATATCCTTTTGGATTTGGTATTCACCACGATTGTTGCAAAGGGCCAAGCCAGCCTTGAATGGGAGCCCATCAAGGGAATAAAAGAGTATACGATTTACAGAAACGGCGTGGATATTGGGAAAGTGGGTGGATGTTCCTTCAGTGATCGGAGTATTAGTGAAGATCAGGAATACACATATACCATTAAAGCCAAACGGCCCCTTCCGCGTTCAGAGCAGGAGTCCTATGCCGTGAAATCCCTTGTAGCGAGTATTGTCGGAGCCGTAAAAAAAGGTTCATCCCAAGCACAGGCAGCGATCGAGGAAATAACGAATACGAAAAAGATCGGACCTGTAAAACAGCTTTTACAGCCAGTTGAAAACGATGTGGATGGTAAAAAGAAAAGAAATTGGCAGCTGCGCTATTCCACCTTTTTACCGGAAGAGTGGCTGAAAAACCCAAATATTGCCTCAAAGGTTCCCTATTTTAAAGGAGACAACCGCGGGTATGATCCTGAATCACCCCGATACAGGACTAGGGTCGAGGTGTACATTCACGAAAAGGAAAGTGAAGCCGAGATTGAATTTACCAAAGCAGTCGGGAAAAGCGAGGCCTACAATCATGATGGGGATTTCCTCGAAGAAGGAGTGGCCTCGGATGAAGACATTGTAGTGAAGCGCGTATTATCCAATCATGAGAAAACAACGATTCAGCTGACACACTCTGTAGGCAACCCAATCATCATTTCTCCTGCCGTGGATTATAAAGTGATCGGGACCTTTTACCGAAATGGCGAAATCAATATAGCCGGGTATCATGATCAGGCACCGCATCACGAAGTCTACCTAAAGGAGGCAGATGAACAAAACTGGGAACCCCTGTACCTAGCGGAAAACAAGGGCTCGAAATGATGGCGCATCCAACGGCCAACCATTTATGGAGATACTCCACATTTACACAATGAAAGGACGAAAAGCCATGATTGCCGATCGTCCTTTTTTGTTTATTAGCCTCTGTTATAGGAAAGTACTGATTTTCATTATAGACCCGTTAAAGTACCTGTTCCAAATCTGTGAGAAGATGTGAAACAAGATTAATTCATTATAAATGCGGCAATCCTTTAGAATGGGTATGACTATCCGCACACTTTTTTGCTTGAAACCTGCTAGACCAATGAGTAGCAGCTATTAAGTTATTTGCTATTATCAGTGAATTTCAGTATTAATCGCTTTTGTTATATCATCCAATTTTCCCCACTGGTTTTTGGCTAATTAGTTATTTAGGAAAATTTAATTTAACTAATTATTGACCATCATTTCAAACGATAATAAAAATACAATGAGTAAAAAATAACATTTTTTATAAAATGCGGTAAAATATATCCAGTGTTGCTTTTGAAAAAAGAGAGAATACAACAAGTAATGTTCAACATTTGGAAGGGGGTATCTTGTGCGAAAGTTAATTATTGGTATTGTGATTGTTTCATTAATAATATTTGCCTATTACTACTACATTGCTCAAATTGATAAAAAGAACAATAAACTCGATCTTAACGTCGAACAATCCCTGGAACATCAATTGACAACAAAAGACTATGAGAGTTTTACTTATAAAATTACAAATAATACTAATGAAAACTTTAATTTGCTATTTGTTACAGGTAATGAAATAGACGTAGAATTCAAAACATTAACGAATAGTCCAATTAAAGAGGGTAATATCATTACTGTTGAATCTGAGCCGACTAAAAAACATACAAAAGAATTTAATAGAGGAGACACATGGGAGTATACTATAAGAATTAATTCGAAGTTGCTTTCAAAAGGAGACTATCAATTAACTGCTCAATTTATTCCAAGTAATGCTAGTACTCTTAATAAAGTTGAGCAAATAATAACTCACCCTTAACGAATATATAAACACACTTAATAAATATTGTTCTTTAATGTTTTAACCACATTCGTTAAGGTAATGAACCTTACGGAAATTCAAGCATTAAAAAAGGTAATTCAGCTGAATTACCTTTTTTTACGTTATAGAAAGCGTATAAAGAGATAATCTAAGCCAAAACGAAAGCAGAAAATTAAATACCTTTTTCATCTGTGTTTACATTCCAAGCTTAATATGGCAGTTAGGGGCTTCGAACTTCATTGTTTACTTCCCGATAAGAGAGCGAATAACGTGTAGTTAGATTAATATCCGGGTTTTCATTGGCAACTGCCATTAATTTTATCATTACGTTCAACATTACCCAAAACTTCTGTAGATGGTAGATGTTCGATTAGCCATTATTAAATCTCTATTGATCCTCCAAGTGAATCTTAAGTTTTTGATTTTCTTCCCCAAGTGCGAACTATTTCTCCACGGTTTTTAATTAAATCATCATTGGTTTACAAAGCCTATTTATAAAAACCGCTTTCGAACACTTGGCGACGGCAGCATACAGCTTTCTTCTTTCTTTCCGAACCATTTGTAACGGTTCCTGGCAATGAAATCATAAACGAAGTTCCGGATGAAGCTTGGAACGATGATGAAACCGTAAAGAAATTTCCACGCCCCTTGTAAGCGGCGGCAAATCCTCAAGGCTGCAGACGATTTATAGTAGGCCTTATCCCTTTCGATCAGCACCATGCTATCTATATCTGCAGGAACATCATACTTCTTCAGCAACTCTTGTCCCGCCTCACTTTGAAGTGAAGCGTAATGAAAAAGCCCCTGCGGATCCCGCTTTATGATGAATTGGACACTCGAATCGCAAAAGTTGCATTCACCATCAAATAAAATGACCGGATTCATGAACATTCCTCCTATAGAGAGACGTTATCATACTCATGCATCTATAATACACTACCCGTTTTGATAAGGCGAAAACGTATGGAACTGCTTGGAGTTACTAAATTTTGGAGGTGATTGTTACGGGTGCGTGTGCCATAAGAGGGCCGCGATTGGCGGTTGGACCCCAGGTTTAAGTCTCTGTTATCAAACTGTTATTTTCCATTAACTATCCTGTAAACAAGCTGTGATATGGTAGATACTCCAATGAATTTCCTTTAGTAAAAAAGCCGGCAATCCTTTTTTAGAGGAAAGCCGGTTTTTTCATTCAAAGCATAATTAAGGATTAGGAGATAGAACGAGCAGTTTCTTTAGAGGAGGTAAGATTTAATGAAACGTGATCCTTATTTTGATAATGCGAAAGCTGTTTTAATCGTACTAGTGGTTTTGGGACACACATTAGCTCGAATGGTAGAAGAAAACGAATGGATTTTAACTATTTATTTGTTTGTTTTTTCATTCCATATGCCAGCTTTTATTTTAGTATCCGGCTATTTTTCAAGAAAGATAAAAAGTAAAAAGGACCTCTGGGTGATAATAAAGAAAATATTAATTCCCTATGTAATATTCCAGGTGATTTATACCTTCTATTATCTGAAGTTATTTGATGAACCAATTGAATTCACCATTTTGACTCCAAGGTGGGCCTTATGGTTCTTAATAAGCTTATTCTGTTGGAATATATTATTGTTGATATTTTCCTCCAAGAAATATGGAATCGTTTTTTCAATAATTGTATCTCTAATAATTGGTTACATTGGTGAAGTAAATGAATGGTTAAGTTTGTCGAGAACGTTCTTTTTCTTTCCTTTCTTTTTAATTGGACATTTTTTAGAAAACGATCATTTTGAATGGGTTAAAAAGAAAAGTAATGCCCTAATCGGCTGGGTTGTACTAGGGTTAATCTTTACCGGTATTTACTTCTATGGTGAAACTACCTGGAGAGAATGGTTTTATGGTCGTTTAGGTTATAGGGGATTAATGGAAGGTTCCATTGCCCTCGGTTTTATATATAAGTTGATCGTTTATTTAATCATGGGAGCAGCAACTTATTGCTTTTTTTGTATTGTTCCTAAAAAGCATACATTTTTTACTGAATTAGGATCCATTACATTAGTTATTTATCTTTTTCATATGTTTATTCTGGAATATGTTTATAACTCATTTATTTATGATTGGATCAAAGAAAGTGGCCAATATTATGTTTTATTAGTCATATCTGTAACTATTATATTTATTTTATCAAGAAAACCGATTGTAAAAGTGGAATGTATGTTATTAGGAATGAAAATGAAAACATAACAGAATTTTCATCATGTAATTGAGGATAGGTTTAATAAGGTTGGTTTAAACTAGATGAATCAGAATCAGGTCCGAAATACATGAGCATGAATAGTTCATATAAATAATGTAATGGTCAAGCACCTAAACAGTAACTAGCCCTTCAGTTTGAAGGGTTTTTTTCATGAAAAGATATTGTCATGCAGGAGGGCCCCATCGACACCCCAAAATTTAAAAGGGGAATCTTTTTTATTTAAATGGGTCCTCCCACTAAAAGGGTAATACCCCTTATAAAGTTATTTCAGGAAAGAAAATGAAGGTCGTTAACCGAAATGTTTCCAAAATTATTAAAGGGGAATTACTTTTGTATTTCACTTTCAATAAAACATCTTTTAACTTTCAGATTTATTTTATTATGACTATATAGAATTTTACTACCATTAAAGGAGAGGCATATGAAAAAGTTTTTCTTCATCTTCATCTTGGCTTTAATCCCCTTCGCCTCTACGACTGTAAGTGCAGAATCTGACTTACCCCTCAAGAGTGAAGCAGGGATCATTATTGATGCGAAAAGTGGGAATGTATTATACGAAAAAAATATGAATAAAAGTATGTATCCAGCCAGTCTAACGAAAGTTGCTACTGCTATATATGCTATAGAACACGGGGATCAGAACGAACTGGTGACGATAAGCAAAAAAGCAGCGAAGGCAGACGGTTCTTCGGTATTTATTGAACCTGGGGAGGAAATAGAGCTTTCCAAATTAATTGCAGGAATGCTAATCAACTCAGGAAATGATGCAGCCATCGCAATTGCCGAGCATATGTCTGGTAGTGAAAAACTATTCATGGAAGATTTGAATGAGTTTTTAAGAAAAGAAGTACACGTCACCGATACTCATTTTACGAACCCCCATGGATTATTTGACAAAGACCATGTAACGACAGCCAGTGACCTTGCGAAAATTACCCAATATGCAATGAAAAATGAAACATTCCGTGAGTATTTTGGAAAGAAGGAGTTACCATGGGAAGTGGAAACATGGGACACCACTCTAGTTACCCATCATAAAATGTTAAAAGGCGAAATCCCCTATAAGGGAATAACCGGCGGGAAAACCGGTTTCGTCAGTAAATCCGGTTACACCCTGATTTCTACTGCCACTAGGGGAGAACAGGACTTGATTGCCGTCACTCTGAAAGCTCCTTCAGACAAGGTTGCCTATTCTGATACTGAGCTTTTATTCAACTATGGCTTTGATAACTTTAAATCAGGTAAAATTGATAAAAAAAGCAAACTTTATTCAGCGGACTACTCTAATTCCTACATGCTGAACGAAGACTTATACTATACTCATTTAATTAGTGATGAACCTAGTCTAAAAACGAGTAATGATGGAATTCTCTCAATCATGAACCAACAAGGGGAAGCAATAGAATCCTTTGACCTTAAAACGGTCGCTGATGTCAGGAACACAGTATTGCCTGCCACGAATAAACAAGAAACAATCGATGATAGTAAGCTACTAAATTTTCTTTTCAATCTCTAGGATGGGTAGGCTTCGTCATTCATTTTTACTAAAAAAATCACCGCATGGAATCAGAGGCGTTGCTGCCTTATACATACCCCAGACACTAAAGGGGATAAAAGAGTGCACTTATTATACTTGACTAATAGGTGTACTCTTCTTTTTATGATGATCCCAGGACAGGAATATTCTTATAAAGGTACCGTAACCGAATTGGAAATGGAGTATATGACCATAATAGTGCTAAATAAAACTATTAGGGATGATCTCATGATGTATATCTATAATGATTATGGTGGTACACATACCACGTCTTTGGCTGCCGCATATCATTTAAAACAATTACCTCAATCGGAAAGAAAATTAACTTCGGAAGAAATATTAAATGTAAAATATTTCAATAAATTCACAAAAGAAGATTCGGGGAAGCTAATTTTTCACGGGACCGATGAAGAGGGCAACTCAGTTTATACAATTGGACATAGAAGAGACAAACTTGTGGTTCCAGCATTAAAAGAATTGACTTTACTACTAGAAGAGAAATTTCATTTTAACGAAAAAATAGTATTCTCCAATACATCCCCAACTGTACCTATTGCTATGTCTATAGGGGGATATTTATCAAGAGCATTAAAAATTGATTTTATAGGTGTACCATTATTGCTTATAGGTGCCAAACAATGTTGTGATAATATCTTTCGGCTGGTTGAAAATACGAAACAAATAGGGAAAGCAGCGAATGGGGAAAAAGTGATTATATTGGAAAATGAAAAATATAAGTAATACTATTAAATGTTTTATCTCTGTTGGATGCCGGAATTGTATGATAAGTAAAGGATATACATTTTAATATACTTAAATGTCGATATATATTAAGTCAACAATTGATGTTGGCTTTTTTTATTACGCTTCTGGATGGACAAAGGTTGCTGCAAAAGCCTCTTTTTAGGGAACTAACGGGGCAGGATAGTTCAATATCACCAATAAAATCTTGGTTTTATTGGTGATAATGAACGGCTAACTGGTGCGTTAGCTAAAGATCAGCGCCGTCGGCTTTATTTCAGAAAATGAATTGCGATTTTACCAAATAGAAAAAATAACCCCGAAAGATCGGGGTTATTTCAGTTTGTAGACAAAAGGGGTTCGGAATTAAAAAATTCTGAACCCCTTTTGAAATTCCCTTTGAATTTTCGCTAAAGTTAAGAGATT
>NZ_JAGGQN010000017.1:0-41485 GCF_018613275.1 Bacillus sp. ISL-4 | reverse complement strand
CCATGCCGGGCGCACAAAAAGGAGACCCAGTTTCGGGTCTCCTTCTTCATATCTGCATTATTTTTCCGGCACGTTACAGGAACCGTCCGTACAGGTGTCGCCTGTTGCTGGATCATTCACGATTGTAAGCGGATTTTCCTCAGCCCATACTTTTTTAAGCGTATCCAGGAATGCTTCTGTTGGCTGGGCGCCGGAGATTCCATACTTGCGGTTAATGACGAAGAATGGCACACCTGTAATACCAAGCAGGCTTCCTTCTTGCTCATTTCCCCTAACCTCTGCAGTGAATGCCGTTCCTGCCAGCATGGCCTCCGTCTCGGACTTTTCAAGGCCAACCTCTTCAGCCAAACTAGCCAATGTAGCGTGATCGCCAATATGTTTGCCTTCCGTAAAGTAAGCTTTAAATAGTCGTTCATTCATTTCTTTCTCTTTACCTTTTGATTCAGCAAAGTGCATCAAGCGGTGAGCATCGAATGAATTCGTTAAGACCACTTTGTCCAAATGATAATCGAGTCCCAATTCTTTAGCCTGTTGAGTCAGGTTTTGGCTGCTTGCTTCCACCTGCGCTTGAGACATGCCGTATTTCTTAGCCAGCATTTCATTTTGAGTCATATTGATATCCCGCTCAGCCTCTGGATTTAACTCAAAACTGCGAAATGAGACCTCTACCTGATCTTTATTTTCAAACTGCTTTAACGCCTCTTCGAATCGACGCTTTCCTATATAACAGAACGGACATTGATAATCCGACCAAATTTCCACCTTCATGTAAAAACCTCCTCATTTTAAATGCAATCGCATTAAGCACATTATATAATCCTGGGTATCCTCTTGCAAGGATATTACCCCAGACACTCATTTTCAAAATTGGTGAAGTCGACTTTTTTCATGAATTCTTCCAATGTATAGCCCTTTAGCAGGCGCAATGTTTCCTTTTCGGCTTCGTTCATGATCTCCTCCAATGCCGTATCCAGCTGCTTCCCGACTTCACCGCATTCGCTCGTTTCCAAACAAACAAGGCATTCCGGCCTTACCGCTTGATACACATCCGCCAAAGTAAGCTGAGACGCAGGCACCTTCAAGCTATATCCGCCTTCCCGTCCTTCCTTTGTTTCGACGATCCCCGCAGCTGCAAGCTGGGCCATCACCCTTCTTAAAAAAGTGGCGTGTGACTTCACCTTTAAGGCGATTGCCGAACTTGTCAGGAGCTTTTCGCTTTGTGCGAGCCAAACCAGAGAGTGAATGGCAATAGCGAAACGCGGCGGTCCGATTTGATTGTTTCGATTACCTGAAGACATGATTATCCCCCCTTACACCCTATCCATGGTAAGGCCATTATACTATGTTACGGGCTCCTGAACAAATGGCGCCGTTTCCGTTTTTTTCGACCGCAGCGCACGATTTTCCGGCCTTTTGCCGGGTTTTCCAATTTTACTGAATGATTTGTACATTTTCATATAAATAAGCTTCTTCGGGTGCCTTTATTTTCTTCGACTCTTTTAAATCGATCACCGGTACGGGTTCCCCTTTATAGTTTCCTTTTTTTAATGTCCCTGTAATCGTATACCAATCATTCGTCTTCATTCCTTCCACTTTCCCGTTGACCATATATCCGTATAACGTCGCATCGACCACACAGCAGGACATGGAGAGGCGGGAGATGGCCATTTGCTTTTTCGTAAATTCATCCTCACGGTATATGAACCCCGAAATCTCAATTTCCTTCCCCTCGATCGTATCGAGGTTGTTCAGTAAATCATCCAGTACTTCAAAATAATTATCATCGGTTACGGAGATTTTCTCGCCATTCGCATGTTTCCCTGAATCATATGCACTTACCATCTGTGTCTGCTGCTTCGCCAGCCCCCTTTTCGCCAGCACTTCCCCGCTTAATGTAAAATCGGTCAAGATGAAGCCCAGAAGAATCGGAATGAAGAACAAACTATATTTCAGGACCAGTGCGGACGAGGAAGACTCTCCATTCAATCCACAATCACAATGATGTCCACCTTCCTTTTGTTTTTTCATTCTGAGAAGGCTGATCACTAAAAAGGCAAAAAGCGCCGCCAATGCATATGGAATCATTTTGGGTGCAATCAATTTCGTTAAATATCCTGAAACATACAATTTAAAGATCATGAGGCCCAGTCCAAGCAGCAGCAATCCTTCAAGTCTTTGGATAAATAAACGTTTCATCAGAAGCCCCCCTTACTGATCAATCCGCCTGCAATCAGGCAGAGGCTGAAGACGACTGCGAAAACAAGCAGGACATACGTGACGACGAAACTCCGTTTAAAACAGGACATCATGATCAGGACATTTTTCAAATCCAGCATGGGACCGAATACAAGGAAACCGAGTAAAGATCCTGGCAGAAAACTATGGGAAAAGGAGGCGGCAACGAATGCATCAGCTGATGAACAGAGTGAAAGCACAAATGCAATTCCCATCATCAATGCCGTGCCTTTTATTGGTGCCTGACCAATATCCGCCATTACGGACCGATCCATAAACACTTGAAATACACTGGCAAACAAGGCCCCGATGATAAAGTATCTGCCGACCATAAAAAACTCCTGTGAAGTATGTTCCATGAAGCTTGTCCATTTACTGGATTGAATATCATGTTCATGCCCGTGAACCAGTTCCATTTTATCCTCTTTCACCACATCTTTCGTGCTGAATATATGAATGAATAAACCTGCGATTATGGCCGTCAGGACACAAAGAATGATTCTTCCATATAGAATGGCCGGATTATTTTGGAACGCATAATAAGTTGAGCCGAACACGATGACATTCAATATTGGGGCAGTTACGAGCAAGACAACACCTGCATGGACCGGGACACCCTTTTGAATCAATTTCCGGACGACCGGGATGATTGCACATTCGCAAACCGGAATGATCAGAGCCGCCCCTATCGCAGCAAAAATGGCCGTCAGGGGGCTTTTTGGTATCATCCGCTGAATGATTTCTTCACTGATGAACAACTGGATGAACGATGAGGCAATGGCCCCTAAGAACAGGAAAGGGATCGATTCTAAAAACAATCCCAAAAACACGACGAACACAGAGTGAAGCATCGGGTAGCCCGAGAAATCAACCGCTTTGGGAATGAATACATCGCCTAGGAAAAAGAATGCCAGCATCAAAAACAGCAGAATCACTAACAGCAAATTTCCCGTGTATCGTTTCAAAAGCATATTCTACCACCTCACAAATCATAATTATTACGATTTAAGTTTTGATTCGGTCTAGTATATGCTTTTGATAGGATGAACAGAACATGAAAAAAAGAGAATGGAAGACATCCCCCACCCTCATTTATTTCTTCGATATAGATCCCTGCTTTTGTAGCCTTCTCCTAAAATCGTTTTCATTTCCTGGCGCCGTTTCACTTGGGTCGCCTCTTGTTTTGCACTATACACGTAACGAGCCCAATCCTTGCGATACCCTGGGGTAAGTGCTTGATAGAACGAAAGCAAATCAGGAGAATCCTGCAAATCTTTCTCAATTTCAGAAATCATTTCGATATAATCATCTACTGATTGGCTTGCTTTAGTAGATGGACGGTTTCTATTTTTCGAATCTTCTTTTAGTCCAACTACCGTAAAGACATCATCCAACCCAACCATACGTGCAAACTTCAGGTCACTTGAGCCAACATAACCGTCATCATCCGCACCAATGCCTTGCATCAGATCATCACGATGAATATATGTAGCATATTCTTTATTCCCCTTCTTGGGATACGCCAAATAAATATAGCCATTTTTATTCAAGTGATTTTTCTCGATCACCTTATCCACAATTCCTTTTAAAGAATCCATATCCAAAACAAAAGCAAATATAAGATCATAGGCACTTTCATTAAGCTCTGTATCGTAACCCGGCAGCTCCGCTAAATAATCCGCCCCGGCTGGCAGGTTCAAGACTGCAACCCGTTCATATTTATGTAAATTCAGTTTTTCTACTATTGTTTTAGCCATTGGGATTCACCACCCTTGTTCATTTTGTCTATCTTCAGTTTATAAGCTCCCCATTGCGTTAGCAACTTTTCTCTTGATAGTCTATCAAATATAAAAAGGAAAAAGACGATGTGTAAACCTTCCGTCTTTTTTCATATAATCATTTCTAGGAAAATATTAACTGTGCTATAATTCAGATATAATCAATTCCAATGTCCAACTTCTTTTAGTTTCTTTTCCCTTTGAATGCCAACTTACATTTTCCTGTTCATCAGAGGAAGCCCTAGACGTCGCATTCTTGTAAATGAAGCGAAACATTCTAAGTAGGCATAACCTTAACTTTTTTGCATAGGCATGATAGGGTATCAAAGCTCCAGAAAAAATGTAGTCCCTGGAAGTACAGACCTGACTTCAGCTCTACATCTCTTCCTCAAGATAACATAAAAGCCAATCTTTGAACCAATGTCTTACACTTGAAACATGCTTTTTTTGTACAATGCGACATATCCTTTACGATTTTTCCCAAATAGAAACCTTCCTTAAATGCATAGTATAGTATCACACCCCTGCAATCACATTCATATTCCATCATTGAATTAAAATCATGATCCTTTTGAAATCATTGTGTTTTAATAAATTCCATATCGTATCACCTTAGTTTTTTTGCATTCTTTATGCAGTCAGATATCCCTTTGTTTTTTCCTATATCAAAAATTCGGTGATGCTTTCATATGGGGGTGTCACAAAAGGGGAGTTCTCATGAATTATATCGAGTATGATTTGCTATTCGAATCAAGAAAACAGTTAATAGAGGAAATTACGGAGTTGGATGAAAAAATCCTCCAGCATAAGCCAGCACCTGAAGTATGGGGTATCGCCCAAATTTGCCATCATTTACATCTTACGGAACAGGTTTTTACAGAAGCTATAGCAAATGGCATTCGGGAAAGGGATTTTAATAATATCATTCAAAAAAACATTTACCTGGTTACTAATAGAAAAAAGAAATTCGTATCCCCTGACATCGTTTCTCCCTCTTCAACCCCATTTCAATTATCAAGCCTTATGGATTTGCTGGGAGAATCAAGGGATCGATTATTACAGGTTCTTTATGATATGGATTCAGATATCTTGTTAAATAGAAAGAAAGCCAAGCATCCCTTGTTCGGGGACCTCTCATTGGATCAATGGATTGAATTATTATCCTTACATGAACAAAGGCATATCAAACAGATACAAGAAATAAAGTCCGCCCTTATATAAGCGTTTCATGACATTGACAACATTTAATTCGATTTCCAAACAAAGAGACCACTTCATTTTGTGGTCTTCTTTCATGCATTCTATGAAACGAACGGACTGTCGGGACTGCACCAAATTGGTAGATGGGCAGTACCCATATTTCCCAATTCTAGCATCAAGATGAAACTTTAAGTTTCCTTTTGATTTGTGTTGCGAAGATTTCAAGACAGATTGCAATTATCAGGATAAAATAAGTGATTGCTCCAATTTCACTCAAGTCAAAGTAAAATCCACTTGCCATGAACATATCGAAGCCGATTCCTCCTGCGCCTGCCGCTGCGCCCATTGCGACCGCCACTGCAAAATTGATTTCAAAGCGCATGAAAGTCCATGAAATGATATAAGTGATCGAAGATGGAATGATGACTTGGAACACGATTTGCCACCAATTCGCTCCGCTTGCTTGCAGGGCTTCAATAGCACCTTTATCAATTTCCTCGAAGGATTCCGAGTAGGCCTTAACAAGGTAACTTATGGAGTGAAACGTCATCCCTATAACTGCCGCTACACTGCCCAACCCTGCTGCGACTGCAAAAATGAGGACCCATAATACGGTAGGTACGGCTCTAATAAGGGCGACCGATCCCTTTATGACAATCGATAATGGCTTGGACGAGATATTTCCAGCCGCTAATAGTCCCAACATCAGGGCAATGATTGCACCAAATATTGTCGTTAAGAAAGCTAAACCCAAAGTAATCGACACCTGATAAAGCGCTTGAGTGAAGGTAAAGTGCTTCAAATGCGGCTCAAAAAACATGGTCTTCAAATTATCGACGGTCAATACTAGCGCGTCCCATAGTTTAACATCCTTATAATCAAAACTGGCAAAAGCGTATATGGTCAAAACTGCTAGTACCAGCACACTCAACCTAATGGCGATCGAAGATTTCGAGAAGGGCTTTTTGGATAGTCGTTCAAGTAGCATTTTATCTAAATCCTGACCAGCAGGAGAAGGAAATGGTTTGATTGGACCCTCTGCCTGCATTATAAAATCACCCTCCTCACATAATTTGAGATCAATTCAATACATAATATCGAAATGATGATCGTAATGACGACAAGACTGGCAATGTCATAACTCAGGTTTTTATAATATAGATTAAACGTAAAACCAATACCCGATCCTGTAAGCAGTCCGACCAATGTTGCATTCCTGATATTCGTTTCAATCATAAAAAGTACCCAGCTGATCATTTGCGGAATTGTTGAAGGAATAACAGACTGCGAAATGACGGTTAGATAACTTGCGCCGGTTGTCTGCAAAGCTTCTACGGAACTGCAGCTCACTTCATCGATCGTTTCAATGAAAGCTCTTGTTAAAAACCCGAAAGATCCGAAAAACAAGGCAAAATAACCGGTCAAGGAACTTTGTCCAAATGAAAATAACAGAACTAACGCCCATATTGAGACATCAATATTTCTAAATAAAACTGCTACCCCGCGGCTAAACCCTCCGAAAAAAGCATTCACCCTTGTCGTATTGGAACCCAATATCGCAAATACAAAGGCCAATATTCCCGCGAATGTAGTTGCAGCAACGGATATTAAAAGCGTTTCTTTCAGCTTTATCAAAATGTCCGGGAGTTTGGTAAGGGAATCCTTTGTTGGATAAAAATTTGATAACGACCATTGTATGGCCTTAGGAACCGAAGTAACCCCTTTTGCGATGCTGAATTCTGTAATGATAATGGAAACAGCCGTCGCAGCCCCAATAAGCAAAAACAATACAAGTGAATTTCTTCTCTTTTTTGCAAAAACATCAGCCGACATGGGAACCTCCCAAATCAAAAATCAATTTTCCTTCATCTGATCCATAAATCTGATGGATATCATTTGAGGTAATATTTTGAGTTGTGCCATTGAAAACAATCTTCCCGCCGTTCACACCGATGATTCGATCCGAATATTTCAGGGCAACATCGACTTGATGCAGGTTGACTACGACTGTGATTCCCATGGAGGTGCAGATATTCCTTAAATGATCCATGATCACTTTGGAAGAATTCGGGTCAAGGGAGGCAATCGGTTCATCGCATAATAGCAATTTAGGATTTTGGATAAGCGCCCGTGCAATACCAACCCGTTGTTTCTGGCCTCCGCTCAACTGATCGGATCTTTTATAAATCATATCTTCCAGACCGAGGATTTGGAGAACTTTAGCAGCCTGAAGTTTCTCCTCTTCACTATAAAGGCCAAGGATTCCAGCCAGTGTAGATTTATAGCCTAATCGTCCATGCAGGGTATTTTCAATCACACTTAGTCTATTTACAAGATTGTAATGTTGAAAAACCATCCCTATTTTCCTGCGTACTTTCTTTAACTCCCTTTTATTCACCTTGTATACATGATCATTATCAAAAATGATTTCTCCGCTAGAAGCATCGATCATCCTATTGATGCATCGAAGGAGAGTTGATTTCCCTGCTCCAGATGGCCCTATAATAGAAACGAACTCTCCTTCTTTCACAGTGAAGTCAATATTGGATAACGCCTTTGTACCATTTCCAAAATGTTTTGAGACATTTTTCACTTCCAATAATGTTTTCATGTATGATCCTCCTGCATTTTACTGCCTTTATTTAGATAATTCCCGGATTGGATTGAACCAGTCATCCTCAACTTCTACCAATCTTTCTTTTCCGCTCACCCGTTTAAATAGACCTGATAACTTAGAATCTTCCGGTACAAAAACTTTCTTGTTATTTGCCATTTCATCGGACATCAACGTTTCAAGAATTTTTTCACGTGTTTCCTCACTGACTAATTCGGTGTTGACAACGAAAGGTGCATTCAGAACAGGAGTCACTGAAATGAGTGAGAATGTCTTATCTACAACTGTGTTGAAGGGTTCAGCTGCATCCTTCTTTACCTTATACACGGCACCTGCTTTATTCTCTTCCCCATCAGCCAGCTCCACATAATTATTGACACATGTGTCACAAAAAGCCGCCACTTCCGCTTTCCCGGTCAAAAGATTTACAGCCGATCCTTGGTGTGAACCGCCATAAAGCACTTCACTGAAGAATTTATCTTTCCCGCCTTCCAATAAATCCTCGGCCTTTAATTCCTTAAACTTATCTTGCTTCGAAAAATAATCAACGATTCCTGTGGAAGGAACTTTGAAGCCAGATGTTGAGCTATTTGATACAAAAGAGAACTTTTTCCCTTGGATACCATCTATCTTGTATTCGCCGTTAATTTTATAGTCATCAGCATTTTGAACGGCCAACCAGCTATTATAGACTGCATCATCCAACGTACCTGATTCACCGCTTGGAACAACTAGAGGCTGAACACTATCGTTTTTGTTGTTTGCTTCAATATATCCTTGCGCTCCCAGGAATGCTAAATCCGCGTTTCCATTAGCAATTGCCTCTATTGCAATGTTATAATCCGTAGTGGTCTTATGTTCGACTTTCATTCCTGTTGCATCCTCCAAGATCCTCCCGATTTCATCGCGGGCTTCCCCTAAATCTTCCCCGGATTCATTTGGCAGCCATGCTACGGTTAATGTATCATCTTCATTTGCACCTGTTGAACTAGTGGAAGAACAGCCTGTGAACACCAGCAAAATAACTAACATCAATATGGACATCATCGATTTTTTCACGTTAAATCTTCCCTCCTATTTAAAAGATCTTTTCTTATTTCAGTCACTTCCCATATAACAATACCGCTACAATACTAACCTGCCGTTAAGGAGGCTGAATATTCAGTAAAATTTATGTGAATTCGTCGTTAAATTTTTTGAATAGCTTGAGTAAAACATCCATTCTGTATGCTATATTCTTTATTTACTAACCGATTCATGAACTCCAAGTCATGAAAAATGCCCAGCATTGTCGTTCCTTCGATCATTAGCTGTTCCAGCAGGGTTTTCACCTTCACTTTAGAGTCGTGATCCAAACTTGCAGTCGGTTCATCCAGCAGGAGGAGCCGCGGCCTTTTCACCATTGCTCTTGCTATATTTAACCTTAGCTTCTCCCCTCCTGAAAAAGTAGCAGGGTAACTGTCCCATAGCTCTTTTCCTATTTCAAAGTGGTCGAGGATTTTTTCCGTTTCGAAATTGGCCATTTCCCTGGTCTGTCCCATTTCAAGGATGGCACCGGTAACGAGCTGCCTTGCTGTAGTTCTTGGCATGACATTTAAAAATTGGGATACATAGCCTATCTCATGCTTACGCAGGTATATCATTTCCCTTGCATTAGCTTTTGCCAGATTAATCGCACCATAGTGGGAAGATTCATACCAGATGTCTCCTTCTTGAACCCGATAGGTACCATAAATCGATTTTAGGATCGATGATTTTCCGCTGCCGCTCTTACCTGTAATGCCAATGAATTCGCCTTTTTTCACTGTGATCGTAATGTTGCTGACCGCATGGATATTCTTGCGTTGATTATGTAAAATAAAAGACTTGGATAAATCATTGATCTCCAATATGTTCTCCACTTTCCCACCCGCTTTCTAAAATTTAGATCCTGTAATTCGTTTTTTGAATCAATTTTCCGTCTACAATCACAGTTGTTATGACAGGGAAATCACCCGAAATTTTTTCAATAATAAGTATGTCAGCCTTTTTCCCTTCGTGAATCGATCCAATTTCGTCCTCCATCTTGACTGCCTTTGCGGGATTAATCGTAACTAGCTTAAACATATCGACAAGATCCATCCCATGTTTTTCGACCAATTCAAACATGGAATGCAGCAGGGCCGCAGGGTAATAATCACTGCATAATATGTCTATGCTTCCATCCTGTATGGCTTCAGAGGCACTTAAGTTCCCGCTGTGAGAACCTCCCAAAAGCACATTTGGTGCACCAGCTATGGTATACATCCCCATATCATGGGCCTTACGGGCAATCTCAAGTGTGATTGGAAATTCACTTATACTCGTTCCGAAGCTGTGAACCAATTCAAGCTTCTCTATTGAATCATCATCATGTGAGGCAACGGCAATATTATTTTCCCTTGCTAGAAGTGCAATTTCCTTCATTCTTTCAATCGTCAGCTTTTCTTTCACTTGATGAGTCCGGATCATTACATCAATGGCTTCATCACTATAATTGTTATACCCCCTTAAAGTGTTTCGATATATCTCTAGATGCCGATACTGACCTTGTCCTGGAGTGTGATCCATGAATGAGACCAGATGCACTTTCTTTTCGGAAACATATTCTTTTAAACGATCAATATCCTCCAAATTATCGATTTCATACCGGGCATGAAACCGATGACGGACCAGGTGCTTCATCTTATGTGTTTGATCAATTAAGTCGATCAGCTTCCTTACATTCTCAGGCTCCCGAATTGGCTTATATGCGTATTCAGTGGATTTATAGAGTGATAGAGAGTGAAACATGGTCGTGATCCCGTGCGTAATCAGTTCCTTTTCCGTTTCTCTTAAGCTCAAATGAAAATTCATCAAAGAAGTCGGGCGCGGCGCAGTCATATGTTCAATATAATCCGAATGGAGATCAATGAAACCAGGTGAAACATATCCACCCAAAGCGTCCAGCACCTCCATCTCAGGGCTCGTTTCGATTTCTCCCACAGGTGCAATCCGGCAAATTCTATCATCCTTAATTAAGAGATCATGGTCCATCAGGATCGAGTCTTCCGTTATTATTTTTCCATTTTTAATCAGCAACAATATCTCTTCCCCCATTTTCCTTTAGTTTCTTTTACAGCAGTGAGTGTACTAATTGTTGGGTATAAGGATGCTGTGGATCTTCGAGTATTTGATCTGTTAAACCTTGCTCGATTACTTTACCCTCCAGCATGACGAGCGTACGGTCTGCAAGCATTCGGATTACGCCCAAATCATGGGATACCAATACAATGCTGATATTCAAATCTCTTTGGAGACCTTTAATTAGATCCAATACACTTGCTTGAACTGATAAATCCAAACCCGTGGTGACCTCATCCAAAAGCAGTATGGGGGGATTGTTGGACAATGCCTTTGCTATCTGGACCCGTTGCTGCATTCCGCCTGAGAAATTCCTTGGTTCTTCTTTCATTCGATGAATGGGAATATTGACTGCTTCAAGGAGCTCGGCGCCTCTTGTTTCCATGTTGCCAACATGTCTGTTCCCAGCTGAAATTAACTTCTCAGCAATATTGCCTATCGAGGAGAAATCCATTTTCAACCCTAGAATCGGGTTTTGATAAACCTTCCCCATCAGGTGGTTTCGAACGAATCTTTTTTTCTGGGCAGACTCCATGAATAAATTCTTTTTTCCATCCTCAAAGCCAGCCACATACATTTCTCCATCTGTTACTTCTTCGTCAAAATATAAACTTTTCATTAAAGTGGATTTACCGCTGCCGCTTTCCCCTACAATTCCGAGAACTTCACCGTGATACAAATCAAACGTCACATCTCTACAGGCATATACCGTCCCGCATTCGTGACAATAGTTTTTCGCCACTTTTCCTAATTTCATATGTTTACAAATTGAACATCCGTTACCGTACTGTTTGTTCATTTGTTTAACCGATAATACGGGTACCTCTAGCACAGACATTTAATTCACTCCCAATGATTGTTTTTGATTGACCATTTCAAGGCAATTGCTTGTATCATTGCATAGGAAATACGTTTCCCCTGATTCCTCATCAACAAGTTCATCCAAAAACACATCATTGGACCCGCAGATAATGCATGCATGATTTGTAAAGGACTCGATTTCAAATTCGTAATCATCAAATGCCAAAGATGATACATTTGTATAAGGAGGTACTGCATATACCTTTTTCTCCCTGCCTGCACCTAACAAAATGAGCGCTTCACTTTCGTCCAGCTTGGCATTATCGAATCTTGGTATTGGACTTGGTGCCATTACATACCTGTCGTGGACCATCACTGGATGGTCTGCATCCGTCGCCATTATTCCGTACTTCATGATTTGTTCAAATAACATAAGCCATGCACCGCTATACTCTTTCTCAGCATGAAGCTTTTTCGTTTCATGTTCGCTCGGCTCGAAATTCCTTAAGGGTTCCGGTAATGGAACTTGAAGAATTAAAATCTGGTCACGTTGCAACGGCACTTCCGGCACCCTGTGCCTAGACTGGATTAAAGTGGCATCTTTTGTGCTATCCGTTGTCCTTACCCCAGTGGTGTCAGATACGAGTTTTTTTATGTTAACGGCATTAACGGATTCATCCGAGCCTTGGTCGATCACCTTAAGGACGTCATTCTTTCCGATCAATGACAATGTCAACTGCAGGCCGCCCGTGCCCCAACCACGCCCAATCGGCATTTCCCTTGAAGCGAACGGGACTTGATAACCGGGAATGGCAATCGCCTTCAGTGTTGCCCTTCTAATCTCCCGTTTCGACCCTTCATCAAAGAATGCAAAATTATAGGTTTTATTCATGCCATCCAACCTCCTGCTCTGTGGTCTTATCTTTTGACTTCCGGATGCTATCAAGCTTGGATTGGAACGTAACATAATGAGGCATCTTCAAATGGGAGATGAAACCCGTTGATTCCACTGAATCTATATGATAAAGGACGAATTCCTCGTTGTGGCTCGGAAACTCCTTGTTGGGTTTTTCCAGGCAATTATCCAGGATGCCCATTGCGATAGCTTTTGTTTCATTTTGTCCCATGCACATGCCATAGCCAACTTCAAACTCTATTTCTTTTTTTCCTTGTTTTTTCTCTACCGTAAGCGGAATGAGCATCTCTACCTCCGTTGCTGTAAAGTCCCCAATATAATAGCTATCTTCCCCTTCGTCCAGCAGCGGGTGATCGAGATGGACGGGCAGCTGACCTACCCGCAGCTCCCCTACTGTCTGGTGCAGTGCACCATATCCACGAATGACTGCATAAGCAAGTGATGTCACTGCACCGGTTTGGCCTCTTGTTAAAATTTGCAGGCGTTCACTCCGCATTGAAGGAAACTCCAGACTTTTCCTTGTAACATCCCCAGGCTGCAAATCATTGTTTTCACAGCTTGCTAATAAGCCTTCACTTCTTAAGTAGTCCAAAACTTTAGGCAGAGAGTTTAAATCAGCCATATGGTTCTGATATTCTGTTGAATGATTTTCTTCTTCAAAAGCCCGTAACCAATCTTGAATGCTTATATCCGATTCATTTTCCAGCTCCGAATCTAGTAACCGATGTGTATAATCGGTCGTGGCACCTAAAATCTGTCCGCCAGGTACATCCTTAAAACTAGCTGAAATCCGCCGTTCCGCTTTCATATTTTCAGAACTGATCACACGTGAAACATGTTTTCGCGGCAAAGTGGATCGATAGGCTCTCAAAAGGAAAACAGCTTCTTCCGGATTTCCTTCAGCCTGTTTAATGGCAAGTGCAGCCAGTGATTGATCATACAAACTGCTTTCTGACATAACCTGATCAATCAACCCTCTCATCCCAGCTTCTATCTTATGCAGCTCTATAGCCGTCCCTTTTTTGACCCGTTCATACTTTAAGCGTTTGATGGATTCCTCAATCGCCTTTGTTCCTCCCTTTACTGCAACATATCCCATATAATCTCACCCCCATTTTCTTTGATTTGAGTCGTTCTCGGTAAAGCTATTAAACGATCTTGTTGATCCACAAAATACATATCGATTCCTAAAGGGAATTCTATGTTTTTTTCGTTCCTTACACCAAGCCAGGCAGAGACATTCGGGAGGCTTATGAATGATTCCTCTTGAATTCCCGGTCCAGAAAGAATCATTGCGTCCCCTTTTGTTACATCCGGCACTTCTAGAATGATCATTGCCGATTCATGGGGGTTAAACAGATTCCCTACCTTTGCTTTATTTATAGCTTCCTTCCTTTGCTCCTCGGAGGCATCATGTAAAATAAAGATAAAATCCGCTTCCGGCAAATCGACAGGCTTTGAATAAGTAAGCTGATTGATCATTCTTGACACCGCCTCCCCCTCCTTTGCAATGACCTTAAAAGTCACTTCAGGGTCAAGTACCGTTCGTGCAAGCAGGATAGTAGAAGGTAGGCATTCCATTTGAACATCCAAAGTCTTGGCTTCCCTCTCCAAAACCACTAAAGTTCCAGGTCTTGAAGTCGCCGTTACAAGCTTTCTATAAACAGTTTGTATATCATGAACTACATCCACATTCATTACTTTCCCCCCTTATTGAACATCCATTGTTTCAAAGTTTACCTTGGTTCTTAAGATTGATCGATTCAGCTCTTGAAGATTTTTCTGTATATTCTCCTTCTCATTTTCCAAAACATGTGACCATGATCTCGTTTCGCCAAGATCAGCCTGATAAGCAGCATCAATGATAGCTAAACGATGTGCCAGCTCTTCCCGATGTCCCTTAACGATGCCAATCCCGATTGAATCCTGAATTTGGACCGTGCATTCAGTCACCAGCATCTCCCCAAGATAAAACAAGCTCTTTTTTGCCGTTTCCCTTGTCTTTAGCAACACAAGGGCACTCTCTGGCTTTTGAATGACGGTAACTTTATATTTCATTGCTATTTCCTTGGCAAATTCCTTCGCAATGTCCTCAGAGCCTTGAATCAAAATCTCGGTTCTTTCCCTTCTTCTCATTCCATTGGCCTCCAATGTTTTAGTTTCCCGCTACATCTTCAATGTATCTTGTTGCCAAGTGAACGTACGTTAAGAAAGAGTAAATCTTGTATGAAATTTGTTAAAGCCTGACCTACACCATTCAAAATTTCGTGCCATTACTCGTGAATTCGAGCTTTACTCGTGAGTTTCGTACTTTTACTCGTGAATTCGAAGCATTTACTCGTGAGTTTCGTACTTTTACTCGTGAATTCAGAGCATTTACTTGTGAATTCGAGCGATACCTGGAATGGAAGTTTTTATATAACATATGTGAAACAATCGCTTCGATAGATTATGACCGTGTGCTCAAGGACTTGATTGCTCCGCTTATCCCGGCATAACGATTCCACTTGCAAAAGTGGAATTAAACTTGAGCACTGCAAAATATCCCGTTCGAAAAGAGTAGGAAAAATCACGTTCAGTGTACTGCTGCTGGATCCGAATTCCACAAAACCATGCTGCCTATAGTATTGAAACATAGAGGTAATATCAGGACCGTCCTTTTCAATTTCAGGAAATGTTGATTTTGCTACAAAAGATGTATGAAGAGCAATCGGGAAATCGTCCATTAATCTAAGCCTGCCAATTTTAAAGACCTTTTCATCCCTTTCCGCCTCGAGGCTTTGAAAAATCTTCTGATCATAAGAAATTTCTTCGCAAAAAATAGTACTCGTTTGAAAGGAAAACTGGAATTCTTTCATTTTCTCGGTGAAACTGACATCTCCGGATAGAATTAACGGAATTTGCTTCTTGCTTTCCTGGACATAACTTCCCTTACCTTGCTTTGAATAGATAAAGCCTAAATCTTGAAGCTGCTCGTATGCCTTCCTGACAACCATTCTTGGAACATTAAATTGATCAGCGAGTATATGCTCTGAAGGTAACTTTTTATCCAATTGAAAGGTCCCACTCTTAATTTCAGATATTAAATGATCCACTAAAAAGTTTTTTTCCGCCAACAGAATCCCCCTTTAAATATTAGATCTGTCCAATACCTATTTTTCCTTGTTAATGTCAGTGTAATGAGAAAATATGAAGCTACCATGATATTCTTGTAAAAAAAAAGTCCTGGTCAATTACCAGAACGAAAGGGAATACTTATTTTATGGATCTTTTCAATACGACATCCAGCATCGTTCAGTCATTAACTTGCTCATCCAGCATATGATCAGGTCGCTTTCACAGCAAAACTCCTGGTTTCATAGATCGATATTTTTCAATACCACATCACTAATGGACATGCTTTTTTTCCTTAATTTCAAAGCATCCACACATTCCTTTCCAGGGCTCATGCTGCCAAGCCGAATCGGATTCTCCCCATAATCCCCATGAAAATCCGAACCTCCCGTCTTAATGAGATTATATTGATCTGCATATGAAATCGCTCTTTCCTCTTCTTCATGACCATGATGCGGATGAAGAACTTCAATCCCTTCAAGCCCTGCTTCTACAAGATCAGGAATAATTTCGAAGCTCCCGTATTGTCCAGGATGAGCAAGGACCGGAACGCCTCCGGCAGCACGAATCGCCTTCACAGCAAGGATGGCATCCACATACTCCATAGGAATGAAGGCAATGCCTGGCTCATCTCCATTTTGGCCGCGACTGAAGATCTTCTTATACAAATCTCCATAGATAGAATCCGTATACCCCGATTCCCGCAGCGCCAGCATAATATGCTGTTTATAAACACCGGTTCCTCCCCTGAATTTAGAAACCTGATCCCAAGTTATTCGATATCCTGCATGAATCAGCCGTTCCACCATTTTTTCAGAAGCTGCATTCCTCTTACGAATCAGTGGACTACATAGCTCCTCAAGCGCCTTATGACCAGGCTCAACAAAATAGCCCAAAATATGTACACGCCTTCCTCTTGCAAAGTCATAACCAGAAACTTCTATTCCAGGGATGATTTCAATTCCTATTTCCTTTCCCCGTTCCACCATCTCTTGCAATCTCATCGTTGTATCGTGATTCGTAATCGCTAAATGGCCAATACTCTCCCTTTTTGCGGCCTCCAATAGTTCTTCAAAAGAACTGGAACCATCTGAAATGTTCGTATGACAATGTAATTCAACCTTCATGCCAATCCCCCCATTCTTATTCGTTACCCATTATCATTTTAACTTAGTGCCATGTCGGTCCCGTTAAGAAGATGTAAAAAAACGTAAAGGTGTAAAAGTCATACAGATTGGTGAAAATACTTAAGTATTTAATGCAGTAGACAAATAAAAACATTCGAGTTGATTTCAGAAATCCGTTCCCTTTCCGCCGACTGTCTGCCGCAAGCCCTATGGTGTCTCGGCTAGCCAGTTATTCGGCAGGAGTGTCGCCAATTTCTTCAATCCATTAAGGATTACTGTAAAAAAACATGAAGGATAACCTAGTCTTAACCAAGGTGCGGATTGAGATCATTCCCATTAGGTCGACAAACTCAAAGAAAAGCGAGTATTGATTGGAACGGAAGGCGCGAGACTCCTGCTTAGAAAAGCGAATCCAAGGGAGACCCCACAGGCGCAAAAGCGCCGAGGAGGGCTCCCGGACCGCCCGCGGAGAGGGCTCCCGGACCGCCCGCGGAAAGCGAGTGCCTGAAGAGGAAATCAACGTTCCAAAGTATCACGTTCCAAAGTATCATGTTCGTTCGCCTTTTTCAGCTTCCTGCCCTGTAACGGATTTCCATCAAGCTGAAATAAAATCAAAATAAAACCATTAAAAATTTTGACTTACTGTCAAAAATGATGTACATTACCTATTGGGCGAACAATTTTAATAAATAAATATAAAAATATTCGTATATAGAGGTGCATAACATGGAAAACGTGTTTGATTATGAAGATATTCAATTAATTCCTGCAAAATGTGTAGTAAATAGTCGTTCTGAGTGTGATACATCCGTTACTTTGGGTAAACATACATTCAAGTTACCTGTAGTACCTGCCAATATGCAAACGATCATTGATGAAAAGATTGCCATTTACTTAGCTGAAAACGGTTACTTTTATGTAATGCATCGTTTTGAGCCAGAAAAACGACTGACTTTCATTAAAGATATGCATTCACGAGAGTTGATCGCTTCCATCAGTGTCGGCGTTAAAGAAGAAGAATACGGATTCATTGAACAATTATCGGCTGACAACATTGTGCCTGAATACATTACTATAGATATTGCACACGGCCATTCCAATGCCGTGATAAAGATGATACAGCATATTAAAAAACATTTACCTGAAAGTTTTGTCATTGCAGGAAATGTGGGAACTCCTGAAGCGGTACGGGAATTGGAACATGCCGGTGCGGATGCTACAAAGGTTGGCATCGGGCCAGGGAAAGTTTGCATCACTAAAATCAAGACTGGATTTGGAACGGGCGGCTGGCAGCTAGCTGCACTTCGCTGGTGTGCAAAAGCGGCAAGCAAGCCAATCATAGCTGACGGCGGCATTCGCACGAATGGTGATATTGCTAAATCAGTTAGATTTGGAGCGTCCATGGTCATGATCGGTTCACTATTTGCTGGACATGAAGAATCTCCAGGTCAAACGATCGAGAAAGATGGAAAGGCCTTTAAAGAATACTTTGGTTCAGCTTCTGAATTCCAAAAAGGTGAAAAGAAAAACGTTGAAGGTAAAAAGATGTATGTCGAGCACAAAGGATCTTTGGAAGATACGTTGAAGGAAATGGAACAAGATCTTCAGTCTTCCATTTCATATGCCGGCGGAACCAAGTTGGAAGCCATCCGGAATGTGGACTATGTGGTCGTTAAGAACTCAATCTTTAACGGTGACAAAGTTTATTAAGAAGGAATCATTAACGTAAAAAAGAACGGCCTAATCAATGGATTAGGCCGTTTTTTATAATTATATCTTTTTAACAAATTTGGATTTTAATTTCATTGCACCAAAACCATCAATCTTGCAATCAATATCATGATCTCCATCAACTAGACGGATGCTTTTGACTTTAGTGCCCATTTTTAAGACGGATGAGCTCCCTTTCACTTTAAGGTCCTTGATTACCGTAACGGTATCACCATCGTTCAAGGCATTTCCATTAGCATCCTTGATAGTCTTCTTTTGATCACCATTTTCCGTTTCCGCTTCCACCGCCCACTCATGGGCGCATTCCGGGCAAACAAAAAGACTTCCGTCTTCGTATGTATATTCTGAATCACATGCAGGGCAATTAGGAAAATCAGACATAAATTCACTTCCTTCATTCGTTATTGTCAATTCTAATATAATAATGGTTTACACACAACCGGCAGGCTATTACAGCTCCTGTTCCTCCCCTCCTCTAGAACCTATAGAGTTTTTACTATATACTTTTAAGAAAAAGCTGGAAAGTGCGGTGAACCCTTTTGTTTAAACTACTATTGATAGAGGATGATACGACGTTATTCAATGAAATTAAAGATAGATTGGCGCAATGGTCTTATGATATTTACGGAATCGGCGATTTTAGTAAAGTGGTTCAGGAATTCACGGAAATAAAACCTGATTTGGTCATCATTGATATACAGTTACCGAAGTTTGATGGGTTTCATTGGTGCAGAATGATCCGGTCCCATTCCAATGTTCCCATCATCTTTTTATCTTCCCGTGATCATCCTACCGACATGGTGATGTCCATGCAGCTTGGAGCTGATGATTTTATCCAGAAGCCTTTTCATTTTGATGTACTCATCGCAAAGATACAGGCCACCCTACGCCGTGTCTATAATTACAATACCGAAAAGGTCGAATTGAAAACCTGGTGCGGCGCAACTGTGGATTACGAGAAGAACACGGTGTCGGCCGAGACTGGCACAATCGAATTGACGAAAAATGAAATTTTCATCTTAAAAAAACTCATTGAACAGAAAAACAAGATCGTAAGCCGTGAAGAATTGATCAACAGCTTATGGGATGACAAACGTTTCATAAGCGATAACACCCTTACAGTGAATGTGAACCGTTTACGAAAGAGATTGGATGAACTGGGTTTAGGGCATCTCATCGAAACGAAGGTTGGACAGGGCTATATCGCCGTAGAAGAGGCAAATGCATGATCAGAAAATTTCTCGTGGAAAGGTTCAGCTGGATCATATTCTACATACTTCTTCATCTATTCATTATCTTTGTCGCTTATCTTGATACGGCGATCCCGTTAAAGCCCATACTGTATATTGTTTTTTTATCATTGCTCATATTCATTATATTTTTGATATTCCGCTATAAAAAAGAAACATATTTTTATAAAAGTTTAGAAGCGCGGGAAGACAACCTGGATATTACGAATATAGCCGATCCAGAAAGTCCTTTCGAAAAAATCATAGAAAACAGCATCATTAACCAAACCGAAATATTGAAGCAATCGGCATCAATTGGTCAAATGACTTTAGAGCAGGAGAAGGATGAATTATTAGCTTGGATTCATGAAGTGAAGACACCATTGACGGCGATGCATTTAATGATTGACCGCTTGGATGATGAATTGCTGAAGTCGCATTTGACTTATGAGTGGCTCCGCATTCACCTACTTCTTGATCAGCAGCTCCATCAAGGGCGCATGCCTTTCATCGAAAATGATTTGTATATAGAGAAAACCGATTTGGAAACAATAATCTTTGATGAGATTAAAACGCTGCAATCATGGTGCATTCAAAAAGGGATCGGCTTCGACATACAATTGGATGTAACCGAAGTGCTTACTGATGCCAAATGGCTGGCCTTCATCATGAGGCAGCTCCTGACCAACTCCATTAAATACAGTGAAAACTCAGATATCGCGATATATAACCATGAACAGGCTGGACAAATGGTTCTTGAAGTGAAGGATTCTGGACGGGGCATCGACCCAAAGGATTTATCCCGCATATTTGATAAAGGATTCACTTCCACGACAAATCATCGTGACACTGCGGCAACTGGCATGGGTTTATATTTAACAAAGAATGCAGCCGAGTCCCTATTCATCTCCATTGACGTGAAATCAGAGCTTGGAACCGGAACGACCTTTACCTTGACCTTCCCAAAAAGAAATGATTTCGTGAATATCACAAGCATGTGACAAAAGTGTCACATGCTTTTATTCTTTGTTCGTCCAAACGAAGGAAAAGAAATTCATGGCCTTTTATAATGAGGATATAGAAAAAAAGGAGTGTATCCAAATGAATATATTAGAAGCGAAAAAAATCCATAAAAGCTATGGTAATAAATTCAATAAACAAGAAGTATTAAAGGGTCTTGATATAAGCATACAAGAAGGTGAATTCGTAAGTATCATGGGTGCATCCGGTTCAGGAAAAACGACTTTGCTTAATGTCCTTTCTTCGATCGATAAAATAAGCAACGGCACCATTACGATCGATGGAAAAGTGATTTCAGGGATGAAAGAGAAGCAGTTGGCTGAATTTCGGAAGAACCATCTAGGCTTCATCTTCCAGGAATATAACTTATTGGACACACTTACTGTCAAAGAAAATATCCTTCTGCCCTTATCCATTACAAAAACACCTAAAAATGAAGCTGCACAAAAGTTTGATGGCGTAGCGAAGGAACTGGGCATATATGAAGTGAAAGATAAATACCCAAATGAAATTTCCGGCGGTCAAAAACAGCGCACGTCTGCAGCACGGGCCTTCATCCATGATCCAAGCATCATTTTTGCGGATGAACCGACTGGGGCGCTTGACTCCAAATCAGCTTCCGATTTACTGAACAAACTGAGTGAAATGAATCAAAAGCGCAAAGCGACCATCATCATGGTAACCCATGATCCAGTGGCGGCCAGTTATTGCAGCCGAGTCATTTTCATTAAAGATGGACAAATATATACACAATTGAATAAGGGTGAACAATCCAGACAAACCTTCTTCAAGGACATCATGAAAACACAAGGTGTTTTGGGAGGGGTTCAAAATGAGCATTAATCAACTCATCTTTCGAAATCTGAAGAAGAATCTGAAGAACTATTATCTGTATGTATTTGCCTTGGTCTTCAGCGCTTCCCTTTACTTTGCCTTTGTCACCTTGCAATATGACCCAGCGCTGGATGAAGCGGAGGGTACAGTGAAAGGAGCCGCCTCCATCAGGGCTGCATCGATCCTGCTTGTTGCGATTGTTTCCATATTCCTTTTATATGCCAATAGCATTTTCATAAAAAGACGCAGTAAAGAAATTGGCTTATTCCAATTGATAGGCATGACCAAGAACAGGATATTCCGTATCCTGAGTCTGGAAAACCTGATCCTGTATTTCTGTTCCGTATTCCTGGGAATCTTTGTTGGGTTTGCCGCATCAAAATTGATCATCATGATACTATTTAAAATAATGGGTGTCCAGGCGATCGCGACCCTTAAATTTTCTTTCCAGCCGCTTGTTCAGACCATTCTCGTTTTTAGCGCCATCTATCTTTTCATCATGTTGATGAATTATGCCTTCATTAAAAGGCAGACCATTCTTTCATTATTTAGAGTGACTTCAATGACGGAAGGAAAAGTGAAAAAGGTTTCGATGTTCGAAATGATCATCGGGATATTCGGAATCATCCTGATCATTGCAGGCTATGTCGTCTCATCCAAATTATTCGATGGAGCTTTTACAGAGATGACCGAGCTTTTAATGGCCATGATTTTCATTTTGGCAACCGTCATCATCGGTACCTACCTATTCTATAAAGGATCCGTTAGCTTCATCTTTAATATCGTCCGTAAAAAGAAAAATGGCTATTTGAACATTAATGAAGTATTGTCCCTTTCATCCATCATGTTCCGGATGAAATCGAATGCGATATTATTGACGATCATCACGACCGTTTCCGCTCTGGCCATTGGGTTATTATCATTAAGCTATATCTCCTACTTCTCAGCGGAGAAAATGGCACAAAGCTCTATCCCCACCGATTTTTCGATGACGGATACAGAAGATGCAGATGCATTCAAAAAAGCATTATCAGACAGTAAGATTGATTATGACGAAAAGGTGATCGATGTCATTCAAGTGGATGTCAATGTTAAGGAAATAATGGAAACCAGCCTGGAAGGAGTGAACTTCGATCCGGACATCATGACCGTTCCCGTCATCAGTGATGAATCCGTTAACGGAATCAACCTCGCCGAAGATGAGACCCTTTTCAGCGGATACAGTAATATGATGGAGAAGGTCATGTCCTTGAAGGATTCCGGAAAGATTGAACTGAAGGGCAAACACGAAGTGATTCCGCAAACATACATGGGATTGAATGATGATAGCATCCTGTCCTATTACTTCACGAATGGCGGATTGCCCGTTGCCATTGTAGACCAAACGATTTTCGACCGTTTGAAAAAGGATGTCGACCCGAAAATCCAAAAAGTATCATCTGTAAATATCGGCATTGATGTGAAGGATGAAGCTGAACTTGAAAAAGCGAATGATCTATTCAATAAAATGAGTTTTAAAGAAGAACATGTGAATGATTCCCAATTTGAAATGTTCAACACCCAGAAGAAGAATATGGGTCTTATCATGTTCATCGTCGCCTTCTTGGGATTAGCCTTCCTCATCACATCCGGTTGCATCCTGTATTTCAAGCAAATGGATGAAAGTGAAGGTGAAAAATCCAATTACACCATCTTAAGGAAACTGGGATTCACGCGAGGTGACTTGTTAAGAGGAATCCAAGCAAAACAAGTTTTCAATTTCGGCATTCCTTTAGTCGTCGGGCTGCTTCATAGTTATTTCGCAGTCCAATCAGGATGGTTCTTATTCGGGACCGAAGTTTGGACACCTATGATCATCGTTATGGCATTATACACGGCATTGTATTCGATCTTCGGAATCCTATCCGTATTCCATTACAAGAAGGTCATTAAAGAATCTCTATAAGTGCTAAAAAGCTCCAGGGCCCATGAGGCCCTGGAGCTTTTATTTTCCCTTTAAAGTACCCCAGCCGGTTTCATCATTTCCTTGATCAATTCCCTGTTGCGCATTTTAAAGATTTCATTATGGGAAGAAACCATCCCCACTCCGTGAGCGTCAGGCTGGATATATTGCTTTGCTTTGTTTACGGCATTTGCTGCATCTTGAAAAGTACCTGCAATTAGGTTCAATTTACCTTCATGCTTAAGGATATCACCGGCAGCGTATATTCCATCCACCGAGGATTCACTTGCAGAAGTACCTTCAATATAATAATTGTCGGCTATGGCTATATCCACTTTACTATTTCGAAGCAGCGATGTATCACGCTCATACCCATGATTGATGATGACTTCATCGATCGGCAAGTAAGAAACCTCTCCCGTTGCGTGATTCGTCAGTTCAACATGCTCAATTGATTCATGGTCAGCGCAGGCGATCAGTTTTGTAATCGTCGTATTCAAGAAACAAACAGCAGAGCTTTCCATCAATTGCCTTGCTTGTGATTCATGACCTGCTAAACTATCTTTCCTGTAAGTCAGATACACCTTTTTGGCGATGGGCTCCAATTCATTTGCCCAGTCTATAGCAGAATTTCCGCCGCCTGAAATGATCACCGTCTTATCCTTGAATCGATTGAAAGACTTAACAGTATAGTTTAAATTGGAGACCTCAAACCTTTCTGCCCCGTCTATTTCCAACTTTTGCGGATTCAGAATTCCGCCGCCAACCGCGACAATGATCGTCTTGGAAAAGTGCATTTGACCTGAAGCCGTATGTAAAACGAAGATACCTTCTTCATTGCGTGTGATGGATTCCACTTTTTCATTCAAGACGACTGTTGGATTGAATGTTAAACCTTGCTCCACTAGCTGCTCAATTAATTTTTCTCCAGTAGTGGGTCTCAGCCCTCCTACATCCCAAATCATTTTCTCAGGATAGACATGAATTTTCCCGCCTAGCCGTGGCTGGTATTCAATCAGTTTAACTTTCATTTCTCTAAGTCCGCTATAAAAAGTGGAGTAAAGGCCTGCTGGCCCTCCCCCAATAACCGTTACATCAAATAAATCTTGCTGTTCCATTTACGTCCACTCCCCGGTAACCAAGTGTGATTGATTATCATTCTCATTTAATGGTACACTCTTTTTTCATTTTTTACAATAAGCAGTCATTAAATAACTCTGTTCATTTTAAAAATCTACAAAGTTGTTTATTTCCAATCACCAAAACTTACCATTCATTAAGAAAGTATGAATGGTAAATGGAGTAAGGGTATGGGACGTTAATGAATATTATTGCTAAATTATTTTTATCCTCTTTCTTAATATGATTATTGATCGTATTAATAATATGGAATTAAAACTTGCAAGTGATTGGTGCTACGACATACTCCTACATGTAAGTATCATTATGCCTTTAACATATGACATCATCTGTTATCTCAAAATACTGTATCTACTGTATGTTTAATGTTGAAGTTAACCTACCATATTCATGGATAAAGTAGTTTAACAGGATAGTTCCCTCTAATCGCATGCCCGTTTTTTACTATATTAGAAAAGTTGACCCGTTTTAATAAAGTGTTCAACATATCTGTTCGCTGCATTCTGATTAAATCCAATGAAATAGCTACAATCGTATAGAGAGTTTTTTCTTTTCGTATCATTAGAAAGTAGACAAGAGATATTGCGGAATAAAATGTATCCTATGCGCCCGTGGTTGCCGGTTGATAACTACTTCGTAGGTACTCCCACTTGTTGTATGAGTTGATATGCTTTCAAAGCCATTTCAACGTTTAATCTGTTCTCCGGCATATCAAAATCAAAATCAAGAATCTTTTTTATTTTTTCCAGCCGATGATAGAGTGTTTGTCTTACAATATGTAATTTTTGAGCAGTAAGCTTCTTTGATCGATCAAGCTCAAAGTATTTTGCTAAGGTCAGAAGCAATTCCGTTCCATATTCCTTATCATAGGATATTAAAGGAGAGAGATAGTCCTCAATAAAATGGGCTGTATCTTGATCATGTTGAATTAATTGTATCAACCGAAAGATGCCAAGGTCTTCGTAAAAGGCACTTGTTGAAAACGTACGATAATTTAAAGCTAACTGCGCTTCTCGATAACCAGTATGAGCATCCAAAAGTAACTGGTATTGCCGTCCAACGCCTATACGGATTTGGCTGGATTCACCTTCTTTAACATATAGCAAGGCATCGATCACTTTCAAAAAGCGTGCCTTAGAGGAATCGGCAGTTCCGAGATCAATAGCTAACACAATAATTTGATTTCTTATTGAGGTGATATAGGGTGCAAAAGAATATTTTGCGAACCCAGATCGAATTTTTAAAGAATAATGATATATAGCAGATTCATTTTCTTCATCCGATAAACTTAATGAAGACGGATGAAAAACATCTTCGATATCAACGATTGCAACTCGATAATGTATAGAAGCGTGCTTAGATTTTAACGAAATAAATCCCCTTGCTTGTTCCTCATTATTGATGCGTCTATAAAGTAAATCATTTAGCCATGTAGATTCTAAACGTAATCGTTTTTCATCCAAATAATGTTTGCGCAGTAAGTCTTGTGAGATTGCTAGAGAAGCACGATCAAGGATTAGGAAATCGAATTCATCCGATTCACGATCTAAAACCATAACAAGGTACGCCCAGATTTGATCCATTGCCCCGATCGGTTGGAGAAGAATAGTATGGTTTAATGCCTTCCATTCAACAGGCGAATCATTTGTAATTCGGTCATGCCAGTGTTCTTTATCTTCATAAATGGTTTGAAGTAGCTGTTCCATAAATTCATTTTTCAATCCTGGAATTGAAAAAGGTGTTCCTTCTATAGGAAGATAGATAATTGGTGCTTCTGTCTTCTGTTGCAACAACTTTAAAATATTTGATAACCCATGAGTAGTGAGTGACAATGAATGGAACTTTCTTGATATCGAATCTAATGTAACCAACTTCTCATGATGAGCATTAATGATAAACGAATGTAGATCCTGTGCTATTTCAACGAAATTTATGAATTCTTTGAAAATAATAATCGGAAAGTTATACTCATTTGCCATCTCGATCATTTCATTAGGGACCTTTTCGAAGTAGTGTCCAAGTTCTATACATAAACATGAGGCGTTGCGTTCGATAAGATTTAACAAAAATGAAGTATTAGAGGAGTCTCTCCATTCAAACCCAAATCCGGTGGAGAGTATCAGTTCCCCTCCCTGAAAGATGGTATCATCAAAAAACGGGATTTCAAGGACATGTGTCCATTTCACTTGACGGTGCAACCCGTTTGCCCCCGCAACTACATCCGTCTTTGTAAAGAGTGAGCGCTTAAGAACATCTTGTACTGTAAGCATGTGTACCTCCTCATTTAATAATTGTTAGCTGTATCATTTTATTATAACTATACTAGAAAGTCTAAGCCCATAAAATATGGATCCCTATCTCTGTTTAACCCCAAGTAATGTTCTTTTACGTGCTTTGATTTGATGAAATACCTTAATCAACCTGAGAATCTTTCATGATGGTATCCATTTACACCATTTTTCATCAGTTATATGTGCGCATGAATATATTCTATAGAATAACGGTGGAGTACTGAAACTACTAAAACATTAGATGAACAATGGAAAAATTATCACTTTTTCACCAATGCTGCATTCATAAAAGTTCAAGATGACCAAGAGTGCTTGGTTAAAAAAAAACTAATATACATTTAACCTCGTGTCTAATGAAAGGGTTATCATTTCCCTGTAAGATTTTAGAATGTTCAATAAATTAAATACAATTAAAAAGGAGAATGAACAATGATAGTAGGAGTTCCTAAAGAATTAAAAACCGCAGAGACTAGAGTGGGATTAAATCCATCATGGGTAAAAAAATTAACAGCTTTCGGTCATGAAGTACTAATACAAAGCAGGGCAGGTGAAGCTAGTGGTTTTGGTGACGAGAAATATATTTTGGCTGGAGCAAAAATAGTAAACACGATTGACGAAATTTATGAGAAGGCAGAATTTGTTGTTAAAGTGAAGGAGCTTCAACCATACGAATACGGCCTTCTTAAAGAAAATCAAATGATAATGGCATGGTTTCATTTGGCAGAAGATGTAAATCATGAGATGACACAGGCATTACTAGATAAAAAAGCAATTTCAATATCAATGGAATTAATCGTTTTACCTGATGGGACAAGACCTACGATTAAACCAATGAGTGAAATTGCAGGAACATTGGCAATGCTTGAAGCAGTCAAATATGCTCAATATGGTTATGGTGGAAAAGGAATACTTCTCCGGAAACTGGCCGGTTTACCGTCGAGCAAAGTATTCATACTTGGTGGTGGCAATGCTGGACTTAATACTGCGCAAGTTGCTGTGGGCCTTGGATTGAATGTAACGATCATGGAAGCCTCAATGAAACGCATCGATTATTTGAACAATCAGTTGCCACAGGTGGACATTTTGTGTTGGGATAAAGATATGATGTTCGAAGAACTTATTCAAAGTGATGTTTTAATTAATACAATTTATCCGATGCCAGGGGTAACCGAACCTCTCATAACACGAGAGATGGTCAGTAAGATGCAACCTAATTCTATTATTATTGATATTGCAGGAACGGGTATAATTGAAACCTCCCGTTATACGACTTTAGAGGAACCAGTTTACTATGAACAAGAAGTCCTACATTACTGTGTCCCGAATATGCCGGCTCTATGTCCACAAACCTCGACAAACATGATGTTGATGACAACCGGCCAATATATTATGGACATTGCGAATAATGGTTTGAAAGAGGTTATAGTAAATGATGTAATAGTAAGAAATTGTATCAGCACTTTGAACGGTGAAATTGTTCATCACGAAGTTGGGATCAATCATAACATGCCTTATACAGAAATTAAAACGGAGTTACTATTGTCCAAATAATAAAGCGTCCTTAGAGTCATCTCATATTCTACGTTTTTCTATTGATTAGAAATCAGTATTCACGTTGAACAAGTCACTACTAAAGAAATTACAGGAGTCCGTAAAGATGCCAGTGAGAAGATTTTTGCAGGAATTATCTATGTTGTTCTGCAGACGGAATTCCTTACGGGGAACGGGAAAATAAGTTCTACACAACAAGTTCATGGATCATTCAAAGCAGGCTCCCTAGCATCTTTCTGACTTTTATATGATTTCTAGAAAACCACGTATTAAAAAAGCTTTGGAAGTAATAATTTGAATCCCATTTATTATAAAAGTTAAATCAGGTAAAAGAGGTGAGTATTTTACATGACAAATTTAAGGAAAACAGATAGAACACTGACACTCATTCCAGTTGTGTTGTTTGGTTTTTCATTTATGGGGTTAACCACAGCTTTTACTACGTATGGTATTGCGGCTAATATTTCCCACGGTACGGTTCCGGGGGCAATGATAGTTGCTCTAGTGGTAATGATGTTTACTGCTTACAGTTATGGGAAAATGGCAATTGCATTTCCATCTTCTGGTTCAGCTTATGTTTATACGCAAAAATCGATCAATCCCTCTGTCGGATTTCTTGTAGGATGGGTAATCTTAATGGATTATTTATTTATGCCAATGGTGAACTATTTAGTATTTGGCATTTTTTTCTCAGCAGCCTTTCCTGCTATTCCAAGTTACATTTGGATTGCAGGTATGCTGATGCTCGTCACTTTTATTAATATTAAAGGATTGAAGTTTGCCACAAGTGTAAACGCATTCATTACGATTTTTGCTTTTCTTTTTATCCTTATCTTTATAGGGTTTTCTATGAAGGAAATTTTCATGGGGGAAGGCACGGCGACTCTTTTATCTTTTGAGCCATTCTATAATTCGAAAGAACCCTTTTCTTATACAATAGCTGGAGCAGCATTATTATGCTTTTGTTTCCTTGGGTTTGAATCAGTTACAGCGTTTGCGGAAGAGACAGTGAACCCTAAGAAAACAATTCCCCGAGCTGTTATTTTAATTACTCTGGGTGGTGGATTAATCTTTACAAGTGTTTCATATTTCTCGTATCTTGTATGGCCAGAGTATCACACATTTATTGATCCTGATTCAGCTGCCTACGAAATTATTAAACTTATTGGCGGAAAGGCGATGTACTCAATATATCTTGCGCTTTACGCATTAGCTGTATTGGGCAGTGCCATGTCATCCCAGGCAAGTGCATCACGAGTCCTCTATACGATGGGAAGAGATGGACGGTTTCCTGAAAAGTTCTTTGGCACCCTGCACCCGAGATATAGAACACCCGTAAATAATATCCTGATCATTAGTGTTGTCTCTTTGCTTGCTTTATTTTTAAGTTTAGATCTTGTAGCATCATTTATTAATTTCGGGGCGTTTCTTGCGTACACATGTGTAAATATTTCCGTAATTGCCCATTATTACATTAGAAATAGAGAACGTTCGGTAAAAGGAACTGTCTTATATTTATTTGTTCCTATTATTGGAGCTGCTCTTGATATTTTACTTCTTGTGAATCTTGATGCGCACTCAAAAGTACTTGGAGTAAGTTGGTTAATAATAGGCTTCATTTATTTACTTGTATTGACAAAAGGACTAAAAAAACAGCCACCAGAATTGAAAATCGAAGAAAATTATGGTGTAGATTTGAAATAAATTCACGATGTTCATAAGAAAAATGAAAAACGGTTTAGACACATCTATTGTCGGTATGAGACCCACAGGTCATTACTGGATTACTCTATCGAATGGATATCTAACGAAAAGATTGATGGCGTAAGTCTATCCTCACCTTGTAAAATGAAATAAAAAGAATCGAGATAACACTCAGTGAAAAAGTGCAGCAATCCATCAATCCTACTCAAGGATGAAAGATGCTGCACTTTTCTGGCACTGAATGTTAGCTTGAATGAGGTCTTTTCCCTTCTGTTATAAGAAGGTTGATTTGATCTATGAGTTCAGGCAGTTCCTCGATCGTTTTGATGGTGAAGCCTGCCCCATTTTGCATAAAGGTGTCTGCCGTTTTAGAGATGAGATTTTGTTTATCTCGTTCCGGTAAACTTGTATACTCATTCAAACTCAATCCCATCTCGGAGCTTCCGACAATGATTCCGACCGACCATACCCCAGCATTGACTCCCTCTTGCATATCGGAAATGGTATCTCCTACCTTCACTACCTTCCATGATGCGGTTAACTTCAATTCTTCCATATTCCGATATATCATGTAAGGATATGGCCTTCCAATCGAATGGGTTGCATCCGGGGTGACATGGAAATCCGGCCGATACCCTTTTTTCAAAGCATTTACTACCAGTTCGATCCCTGTTGTAAATGAGCTCATTCATAGCGATATCGAGATCTTGATCATAGGGGGGAAAGTCAGGCAAAATGAACAATCCATTGTTGCATTTGACTACTTATTCAACTTTAGTGAATTGAATATTTCAAAAACATTCATTTGTGCGAGTGGCATAACCGTTGAAAAAGGCATATCCGACTATAATCTAGAAGAAGCGAATACACGAAAAAAAATCATTGATTTATCTCAAGAAGTCTATGTTGCCGCTGCTGACAGCACAAAGTTCGGGAAAGACGTGACCATCGGGATATCGCCACTGGATAAAATCGATTACATCATCACTGACGATCATGTACATAAAGATTTCATCTCTTCGTTTAAAAAGACCGACACACTTTTGATTCTTTCTTAAAAGCAAGAAAAAAACGGGAACTATACAGTAGTATAGTTCCCGTTTTTCAGTTTGTAGACAAAAGGGGTTCGGCGAAGGCCAAATGCATTTGGAATGAAGAACGTTTTAACAAATGACGGGGAAATCCATAATTGCCGGACTAAATGATGTTCAGGGACCAATTGAACCAAAACATCACCTTCATCACAACGTTGATTTCCTCTCCAGGCACACGCTTTGCGCCTGCTGGGTCTCCCTTTGACTCGCATTTCCCGCAGGAGTCTCGCGCCTTCCGTTCCAATCAACTGGAATGTTTTTTAAAAAAGATCTGCAGCTAAACTCGCTGGATTGAAGAAATTTGCGACACTCCTGCCGAAAAACTGGCTAGCCGAGACCCCACAGACGCTTGCTTTGATGCGGCTTGGCAGACAGTCGGCGGAAAGGGAGCGGATTTCTGAAATCAACTGCAACTTGAAATAAAAAAACTGTGCCCTCCATCAATGGAGTGAAACTCAAGCTGTTTTCATGGCTTTGACTCTGACCGGGTCCTTGCGATTCCCATAAAGTTGAGCCAAGTATCCTACTTAAAATTCCTTTCATGCTGACATACCGGGGCATTTTCATGATCCAATTAATTTACGAATAGATATAACTTTCTATGATATTCCACAAATGCCTGCTGGTCCTTTTCCGTGTAGTCCATCCACTTTACTTTCTTGCATCTTTCCTCTAATCTCTCATTCAGTTCATCTTCTATTTCATTCATGAAACGAATGATTTCCCCATAAGGCATATTGAAATGACGGGCTGCGAGCCTGGGCGGAGAATGCTTTACAAGCAATCTCATGAATTGATCGACCGTGTCCGCCTTCGATGCAAGATAATCTTCTTCGTTCACGATGAATTCATACACTTGTTTTTTGACGCCAGAAAGTCTGGTTACTTCGTCGCGCAATAAAAACTCCATTAATCTTTCGTTCATATGGCTCTACCTCGAATTGGTTTATATTTAAATCCTTTTAGATATGTATGAAAAATCTATACTGCCCGATACCTCATTATGACATCGTAACCGCAAGCCATCAAGCACCTATTCATACACAAAGCGTAATAATTACGATTTATAATCATTTTAAGTAAAGTAACATGGACATGCCTTAAATGTCAACGTTCGTGTTGTGTGACATCTCGAATCTCGAAATGCATATTAAGCGTCCTGTATTGGCAAAATATGAACAAGAACAAATGGAACAACTCTTTATTAATTTTGTATATGTTTAAAGAATAATTTTGTTAAAATTTGATATAATAAATGTAATATTTAGTTAATTAGTATCTTTTCCTAGAATTTGCTTTTGCAAAGGGTTAGAATGAAGCTAATGACATCTTATTTTTTCTAAATGTTTCCGAGGAGTTATAGGGTGGGTATAGCAAGTACATAGTGACAGCTGAAATGCTGTCCGACATATCGGTTGTTTTCATTTGTTCAAAATAACAATGAAAAGAATAAGGAGTGATTTTTTGAAACCTTCAACAAATCGCATGTTAACCCGTATTAAATCCGTTTATATGTTCATTAGTAATAACGGTACGGTTTCTACTCAAGAGCTTGTAGAAGAATTTGGCATCACTCCTCGAACTGTGCAGCGCGATTTAAATGTCTTAGCATACAATGACCTTGTTCAAAGCCCAAGCCGAGGCCTTTGGACGACAACAAGTAAAAAGGTGAAGATGTCATCGTAAAAAGAACGACCACCCGAACAAGATCGATATGTAAAATACTTTGAGGCAGACAATTTTTGTCCGCCTCATTTTTTATTTCCACATATCATTCAGCCGGTTGACCCGCCTTTAGCTGTTCAAGTTCCTCCGCCGTCAACTCACGGTATTCACCAAGCTCAAGTTCCTCATCAAGCTGTAAACTCCCCATGGAAAGACGCTTTAGGTAGACGACACGTTTGCCAACGGCCTCAAACATCCGCTTCACCTGATGGAACTTCCCTTCCATGATCGTCAGCTCGATATCCGATGTCAGACCTGATTTTAAAATGTTCAATTCACCTGGTTTTGTTTCGTATCCATCATCCAAGGTCACGCCGTTGCGGAATGCCTCGATATCCCGTTCCGTCACTTCGCCATCAATGACCGCAAAATATGTTTTAGGGACATGTTTCTTCGGGGAAAGCAGTTGGTGGGCAAGCTTTCCGTCATTCGTGATCAGCAATAAACCTTCTGTGTCCTTATCAAGACGGCCTACAGGAAATGGCTCGAAAACCGAATCTTCCGGCTCCAAGATGTCGATGACCGTTTCTTGGTAGTTGTCTTCCGTTGCCGACAATACTCCTGGCGGTTTATTCATCATTAAATAGATGAATTCCCTGTATTCAACCCGTTCACCATGAACTGTCACGATTTCCGTATCAGGGTCCACTTGTTCCTTCGGGTCCTTGAGCAGCCTGTCATTGACCTTGACGGCGCCGGATTTCAGGAGCTTTTTCACTTCTTTCCTGCTGCCATAACCAATATTGGATAAAATCTTATCAATTCTCATCGTTTCCTCCTAAAGCCTTTTCCATAAAAAGCCTTGCCCACTTTAATGAAAGGCAAGGCCAATATATTTAAATCTGGGGATTCATATTCAATACCCTTTTTTTTACACATCAAACTTCCAGCTTATAATCCTAATTTAGCTTTTAACCGATCGATCCGGGCACCGAACAAACGGTGGGCAAGTTTGCTTTTCAAGGAAAGCGCCGCATAAATGAGCGCTCCAAAAATTGCACAAACGGCCGCGATCAATATCGCCTGGAATCGCCCTTCCGTTGTAAGCCACAGCGATAATAAACTGTTCATGCCCCATGCAGCCAGTCCCATTATCACTGAAAAAACAGAAATCAAAACAGATCTTCTGATGGTAAGGCTGTAACGATATCCAGTAAAGTAGGTAATGACATACAAATTCAGCAGCACAGCAGCCAAGTAGCCGAATGCCGTAGCATAAACGGATCCTTCCGTTTCAAACAACCTGATCAAGGGGATATTCAAGCTCAATTTGATTAAAAAGCCCACAAGCAGGCTAAGCACCGTATATTTTTGCTGATTGATCCCTTGTAAAATGGCCGCCGAAACGGAAAAAAGCGCAAACAAGATGGAAACGGGCGCATATGCCTTCAGGACGCTGATTCCAAGTGGATCATGGCTGTAAAAGGCACTATAGATTGGATCGGCTAGCACCGACATGCCAACGACCGCCGGAATCGTAATAAACAACAAAATTTGGAAAGCTTGGTTCAGCTGGCGGTTTAACTCTTCCGGATCCTCGCTTACATATGCCTTCGTCACCGAAGGGAGAAGCGCCATTGAAAACCCGGTTGCAAGCGTCATCGGAATCAAAACAAGCTTCTGGGCATATACATTCAACACCCCAAGGGCATCTTCTGCGACATGCTGCAGCCCGATGGACGACATCGCCTTATTGAAAGACAATAAGTCCGCAAACTGAAACAATGGCATCGCGATTCCGACGAATATGAAAGGAATCGACGATAGAAATATTTCTTTATAGATCTCCTTCAGGGAAATTTCCATCGTCCCCCGGTCTTTCTTCATCAAGCTGTCCAAATGGGGTTTTTGTTTTTTCCAATACCAAAATAACACTACTAAACCGCCGACAGCCCCGACCGTCGCCGCGAAGGTAGCTATTTGGATGGCTCTCACTAACTCTCCATCAAGGACATACAAAACAACATACACACCGGCTAAAAGGAACACGATGCGGACAATTTGCTCGATAACCTGAGATATGGCTGTTGGCTCCATCGCTTCATGACCTTGAAAGAAGCCGCGGATGATGCTCATGAACGGTACAAAAATCAAGGCGAAGCTGACTGCCCGTATGATCTCCGTGACATCTTTGACATCTTCCTGCCTGACCCCAAAGACTCCAGTGAACATCGGTGCCATCGTATAGAGAATCAGAAAAGCAAGAAAACCGGTGACAACCATTAATTTCAGACTCGATTTAAATAACTTCTCACCGACGGCGTACTCCTCGAGCGCATTATACTTCGAAATGAATTTAGAAACAGCAAGCGGCATGCCTGCCGTTGCAAAGCTAATGAAAATGGTATATGGAACGTACCCATATTGATAGAGGGTAGCCCCTTTATTCCCAACCATATGTTCAAATGGGATGACGTAAAATAAACCAAGTACCTTGGAAATAATCGCTCCCAGCGTTAATATAAAAGCCCCTTTTAAAAATTTAGATGACATCTAATCCCTTCCTGCCTCTGTCAGTTACGTTTCACACGCTCTTTATCTTATCATATTAAAGTATTTTTTCTATAGAAAACTACAATCAAGTTTATCGTTTTCGAAGATAATACACAAACAAATAATTCCTTTTTTTCTACATTCGCAATCTGACGGGCTCTTGCTATATAATGAAGGGACTGAAAATGATAAAGTGGTGATCAATTTGAAATATGATGTAGTAGTAATTGGCGGCGGTCCTTCCGGATTGATGGCAGCAATTGCAGCCGGGGAAAAAGGGGCCAATGTCTTGTTAGTGGATAAGGGCGAGAAGCTTGGCAGGAAGCTTGCCATCTCGGGCGGCGGACGCTGCAACGTGACGAACAGGCTCTCAATCGATGAAATCATTCAACATATCCCTGGAAACGGGCGATTTCTATACAGTGCTTTCTCAGAGTTCAATAATGAAGACATTATTCAATTCTTTGAAAAATTGGGCGTGGCCCTTAAAGAAGAGGATCATGGCCGGATGTTCCCTGTCAACGATAAAGCGCAAAGTGTCGTGGATGCCCTTCTGACGCGCCTGTCTAATTTAAAAGTAACGATCTATAAGAACTCTCCAGTTGCGGAAGTTCTCTATGAACATGGAAAAACAAGCGGTGTCCGGTTAAAAGATGGACAGACCATTGATACAGATGCAGTCGTGATTGCAGTCGGCGGGAAATCAGTTCCCCACACCGGTTCAACCGGCGACGGCTACGCATGGGCTAAAAAGGCGGGGCATACGATTACCGAACTGTTCCCAACTGAAGTTCCCGTACTTAGCCATGAAACATTCATTAAAGATCGCACACTTCAAGGTCTCGCACTTCGCGATGTTTCATTGAGTGTCCTTAATCCAAAGGGCAAGGCCCTGATCACACACCGAATGGATATGCTCTTCACCCATTTTGGCGTCTCCGGTCCAGCTGTTCTAAGATGCAGCCAATTCGTCGTGAAAGCGATGAAAAAATGGAACCTGTCGGAAGTGACAATGAAACTCGATGCCCTGCCGGACCGAAACAAGGAAGAGGTCTTTCAAGACATCATGAAGGAAATCAAAGCCGAACCGAAAAAAGCCATTAAAAATACCTTAAAAGGTTTAGTTCCTGAACGATACCTTCACTTTCTGCTTGAGCGAAGCGGCATTGACCTTCAAGAACAAGGAGCGACGATATCAAATGAAAAAATCCGCCGCTTTGCAGAGTTATGCAAGGACTTCCAATTCGGAGTACACGGCACCCAGCCGCTAGAAAAAGCCTTCGTAACAGGCGGCGGCGTATCCGTCAAAGAAATACACCCAAAAGAAATGGCATCCAAACTGATGGACGGACTGTATTTCTGCGGTGAAATTCTGGATATACACGGATACACAGGCGGCTATAATATCACATCGGCATTAGTAACAGGAAGACTCGCCGGAATGAATGCTGCCATGTATGCCCGATCATAATTCCTAAAAAGAGGCTGATCCGCTTGGATCAGCCTCTTTTAATGCGTTCGTTATTTGGCCGTCCCGCAGTTTTCTAGTCCGCAACCGCGCCGCCTCTTTTATCCGGTTTTCCCGTTTAAAATACTTCTGGATGATAGCGGAAAGCTTCGAGGTCAATGGTATTCCGTTCCGTGAATGTAATGCCTTCACTCTCGAGCATCGCCTTCTGGTGTTCTGCGGCGCCCTCTGCTTTTATGCCGATTTCTCCCTTGGCATTAATTACCCGGTGCCATGGAAGGTCATGTTTTTTGCTGCTTGAATGAAGGATCCTTACGACCTGCCTTGCACCGCGCGGACTACCGGCGAGCTGTCCGATTTGACCATATGTCATCACTTTACCGCAAGGGATGTGTTGAATGATAGTAATTACCCGTTCAGTAAAACTTTCCAAATAACTCGCCCCTTTTATTCTATCCGTTTGCTAACATCGTGATTTTTTCATCGGTTATCAGGACCCCATGATGCTTGATCAAGTTTGTTTTAAGCTCGGCAGGCATTCTGCAGTCATCGTATGCACAAACAGAAATCAATCCTCGTTCCTTGATCAGTTTGTCGATTCCTTTTTCATATTCGCCTATCGCTAAGCTGACTTGATCGTCATGGCCCCATTCAACATGGCCCCAAGTCCGCACGTGCTGATTGCGTTTAGTGTATATATCGATATTTTCCAAGAAATAATTAACCATCGTCGAAGGATGGAAGTCTCCATGAAAACAATAAAAATCAAAATTATTCATAAGATGCACTTGCTCCAATTGCTCCTCATTTAAATGAAGCTGCAATTTCTTATACACGAAAGGAAAGATACGGTCATTTTCGACGACCAGGATATGGTCTCCCTGTTCAACACCGGCAATGATGAAAGTTGCCTCTTTTTCAATGTAGGCTTCCAATTCATTAAAACAGTATAAAATATGGCCACCATCCGATTGCTGTATATTTTCTAGTAGTAGTATCATTTTATTATCCAAAATGGCTCTCTCCTTCAAATACACCAGTCCGCACTATGTATTATATATAACTTTAACCAAAATCTCCGTATTTGTAAAATTCATAGAAGAATATAGTCATTTTCCCCTAATGTCATCTGTTATGATCGGGAATTTCGTTGAGTCGAATTGAGGCTGCATTTAGTCCACTCATTGAAAGACCAAGGCAGCCCAATTCAGCAGACTCCGTTCTTCATCCATTTTCCCTTTTTATGTTCACCCTTAAATCACAGGATAATACGGCACATATCGCGGGTTATAATAATATGGCGGTCTTGGTCCGATAAGCGGCAATTCAAAGGTATTTGGGTTGGAATCATATAACAACTCCACTTTTTCATCCGATTGTTCGACCAATAATAACTTCACTTCTTCGCTATAATAATAGGGCATATTGAGGCCTCCAAAAACTTTTTTCTACCCTTTAGCATATTCGCGCTGCCCGGCAACGAGCCCGTCCCCATACATGTTCTTCATGCACGGCATATACCTGATCATCATAAAGTAATCCGACTAAATTCTTTTTTAGGAGGACCCCTCATGGCAGAAGATAAGAAAAAGAAATCATCCGGTAAAAGCTATCCCATGCATCCGAATTATGGAAAGATCACCCGTTATCAAGACGTTCCCATCACGGTTCCTGAGCAACGCCAATTCCGCCAACCTGGTGTAGAAAGATTAATGGTGCCCAGGCCCATCATCGAAAATCCCAATTATAAGGGCAGCGGGAAACTAACAGGAAAGGTCGCATTGATAACTGGCGGAGACAGTGGGATTGGCGCTGCGGCTGCCATCGCTTTTGCTAAAGAAGGGGCAGATGTTTCCATCGCTTATTTGGATGAACATGAGGATGCGAATCGGACTAAAACGAGAATTGAAGAGCTTGGGCAACGTTGCTTACTGCTGCCTGGTGACTTAAGGGATAAGCAGCAATGCATCAATATCGTGGAAGACACAATCGAAACATTTGGAAAGCTCGATATTCTCTGTAACCACGTGGGTATTCAATTTCAGCAATTAAGCTTGCTTGATATTACGGATGAGCAATTCGATGATACCTTTAAAGTCAATATCTATTCCCACTTCTACACGACCCGTGCTGCCCTTCCCCATTTAAAAGCTGGGTCCTCCATCATTAATACATCTTCTGTCGTGACGTTTAATGGGAATAAGCAATTAATTGATTACACGGCGACTAAAGGGGCCAATATTGGTTTTACCCGTGCCTTGGCAAACAGTCTTGTCGATCAAGGCATCCGGGTGAACGCCGTTGCGCCCGGCAGGTTTTGGACACCGCTCATCCCGGCAAGTTTCTCGGCAGACGAGGTGACACAAGTCGATAACCCGATGGAGCGTCAAGGCCAGCCATTTGAACTGGCTCCCACCTTTGTCTATCTCGCTTCTGATGATTCCCGTTTTGTGACAGGACAAACACTACATGTCAACGGCGGGGAAGCGACATCGTCATAATTTCCACATCGAATGTGCCCCCCTCCCCGGGAAGTCACGAAAAAAAAGACTACCTTGGATTGCCCGCCTTGCAGCAATAGGTAGTCTGATATGAATGATACAGCCTTTATTTTTTCTTATAGATGATCATCGCACTGAAACAGTAGATCTGTTCCTCTTCCTCTTCACCTGTAGTGGCGACATTATATTTGATATCGACGATTTGATTATCGCGAATGTCTTCAAGGAAAAAGTTCATTTCGTCCTCTAGATCCTTTTCATGCTCATAATCAAATAATTTGACTTGTATCATCGGCTCTCCCCGCCCTTTTACTATAATGATAGTTATTGTGCAGGATGCCCATTTTTCATGATGATTATACTTGATTTGTTTGTAACGCGGATAATATTGCAACAACTTCATCCCCGACTTCTTCTGTAGAAGCTGCCCCGCCCATATCAGGAGTCAGCGCCTTTTTATCGACCATCACCTGTTCGATCACGTCCAAAATTTTTGCACCCCAAATGTCATGCCCAAAGAAATCGAGAATCTGACTGGCGGACCATATGGTCGCAAGTGGATTGGCGATGCCTTGATGTGCTATATCCGGGGCTGAACCATGAATCGGTTCGAACATCGATGGATAAATCCGTTCCGGGTTTAAATTGGCACCAGCCGCCAGTCCCATCCCGCCTGCAATGGCAGCACCTAAATCCGTGATGATGTCACCGAATAAATTGGAGGTGACGACGATTTGAAAGCGTTCGGGCTGTTTGACAAAATACATGCTTGCCGCATCGACCAAATAGGAATTCGTTTTTACTTCCGGATACTCCTGTCCAATTTCTTCAAAAACCTGATCCCAAAAAACCATTGAATAATTCAATGCGTTCGCCTTGCTTATGCTCGTGAGCGTCCTGCCCGTCTTACGCGCAAGCTCATACGCATAACGGATGATCCTCTCCGTTCCTTTTCGAGAAAAGACCCCCGTCTGCAGTACCACTTCTTCCGGCTTGCCTTTAAAAAGCCAATCACCGGCACCGGAATATTCCCCTTCACTGTTTTCACGGATGACAACCATATCGATTTGGTCACGATTCACGTCTTTTAATGGACAGGGTGCACCTTGAAGCAATTTAACGGGTCGAACATTTACATATTGGTCAAATCCCTTTCTGATTTTCAGCAGAAGTTCACGTAATGAAATATGGTCCGGGACACCAGGGTAACCGACAGCCCCAAGATACACGGCGTCAAACTTCATCAGTTGTTCCAGTCCGTCGTCGGGCAGCATTTTGCCGTGTTCAAGGTAATATTCACAGCCCCATGGAAAATAGGTGAACTCGAAAGAAAAATCCCCGGCAATTGCAGCCACTTCTTTAAGTACCTTTACACCCTCGTTAATCACCTCAGGGCCAATCCCGTCACCCGCAATGACCGCTATTTTATGAACATTCATTCCTCCACTCTCCTTTTTCTATATTTTCTGATTTCAGCATCCTAATTTTAACATTTAATTTTTGCATTCCCGGCAGGAGAGGTTCACACAATCGAGTAGGAGGAGGCGCCTAGCCTCCGACCTCTCACACCACCGTACATACCGTTCGGTATACGGCGGTTCAGTTTAAGTCTGACGTAGTTTTGTATATCGTTCATATAGATTTACTAACCCTTGGTGGTGCCAATAAACATTATTAAGGGTTTTGTCTAGAATAGGACTATGCGCTATGCGCCAATATCCCTTTCTGCTATTTCCCCATTCATATGCTTTTTCAAATGGGACGCCTAATCCTTTGAGTTTCCTCACTCTCGTTCTTGGCAATTTCCATTGCTTCCATAGGCACATCCTGAGTCTT
>NZ_JAGGQN010000016.1:0-25956 GCF_018613275.1 Bacillus sp. ISL-4 | reverse complement strand
AGTAGGACGCCGCCAAGCAAACAATGTTTATCACATCAATTAGGATTCATAAACCCGTATAAACAGGTTCAAATCCTATCTACGCATTCTAAACCTTAGGATTATCCTAAGGTTTTTTTGTATAATTTCCACTATTCCTTGGAAAGGCTTATTAATAGCATGATTTTGGTAGGGGGCTTCTCGATGACCAGTAAAGAAGAAATCCTGGACAATAAACAAATTCTTCATTCTTTTGCCGAATGGTTAATGGGTCAAAATAAATCCGATGGTACAATTAAAACCTATGTGGGAGTCATCTCCCAGTTTCTTCAATGGTTTAAAGAAGAAGCGGAAGAGATTGAAAAATCCCACGTTCAAATCTATTTAGACGATATGGAACTATCAAACAAGAGTGGAGGAACGATTGAAAAACATTATTCAGCCATTACGATGTTTTCCAGGTTTCTTGATAAACCCGAAATCGTCCTCAACATCGATCGTAAAGCAAAGGAAAAGAAAGAAGATCCGCCAAAAGCCCTGAACATGCTTGAGCAAGCTGCTCTCCTAAAAGAAATCGAGGCCTCTGGGCATTTCAGGAATATTGCTATTGTCTACACAATGATTCATACGGGTATCCGGGTGTCCGAACTTTGTGATTTGAACCATAGCGACATTCAAAAAGAGGGAGAAAAGCAATATATCCTCATCCGGGATTCAAAAGGTGATATAGACAGGAAGATTCCACTCTCCATGACTGCTAGTGAAAAGATCATGGCATACAAGGAATTTTTAAATATGGAAACGGAAGCCATCTTCATATCCAGTGTGAATCAGCGCATCACGCCAAGGTCCGTGCAATATATGCTGACTAAATATAATGCGACCCCCCATAAGCTACGGAATACGTTTTGCCAAAAATTAATCGATAAGGGGATAGACCTTCAAACCGTTTCAAAATTGATGGGGCATAAAGATTTGAACATGACCAAACGTTATATAGGAGAAGGAAAAGAAGAATTGGAATTAGCCATAGAAAATACTTTTGGAAATTTATAAAAGAGGAAAACTTCTTGTATATCGGGAAGTATTCCTCATCCTTGGTAAGGCTACTGAGTCTTCATTATAAAGTTCCAAATTTCTACTACTGAATAATAAAAAAGCCTTTCTCTTATAAAGTGTAGGCCTTGTAAAGGACAGATTAAAAAGACTAGGCAGGTTTTAAGGTGATGATCTCTCTTGATGGTGAATGCCCTCTTTATAAAGGCTATCCTTTTAACTATGTCGATAGCCTTTATAAGTATATTTCTCTTTTTTTGTCGTTGGTAGTTTTCTCTTTAAGAAACCTAATAATAGTAAATTTTTTCATACTTTAATCTTTTCTTATGTATCTTTTTGTTTTCATGCTTAAAAGAGGTGGAATCCCCGGAGGCAGCTCAAGAATAGAGATAACCTATTGACCGTAGTGTGGCTCGAAATTACCTGATTCTAAAAGAGATTTATGGTTTGAAATTCTTGAACAATTAGGATTTGATGACCCTGTTGAGCAATCGATTCCAGAGGAATTTAAAACAGATAAATGGTATAAAAAATAGTAAAAGAGCAGAAGATTTACTAGCTTATTGAGAGATGCTTTGGGAGCTTTTTTCTTATTTAAAACAAAATTTGTGAAGGATTGTACTTAAACTAACGGGTGCTTTAGTTCATTAAGGGTCACTAAAAATAATAAAAATATTTTATAAAAACTTTATAATAATTGACAAGAAAAGAATCCATTTTGATCAATCTTTTTTCAAAATGGATTCTTTTTTATTTACGTTAATATGTGAGTTTAGGGGGAACCTTTGATTAATCTTTATTACAACTGAAAACTATCAGAAATAAAAATTTATAGAAATAGACCATCTTAAAAAAATCATGGTCTTATTCAGTGCTCACCAACTTTAATTAGGGCTTTTCACTGATCGAATTCGTTATCGGACGTTCGTTAGGTATTTTGCGTGTACATAACCTGTTCCCTTACCGTACTGAATTTTGTACCAAGAACCGCTCTTAGTGATTACGGTAACGATTTGGTTTTTCTTCAAAGAGCCAAGAACTTTCCCTGATGTGGATGGTTGGGAACGGACATTTAACTTCGTAGCATTGACCTTCCCAGTCATATTCTTCGCAGCGGGTTTGTTTAATGTGTAGGAAGTGGTCGTTGTACGTTTGTTCTGGCTTGGATCAATCGCTGTAATGGTAAACGTATACTTTCCGTTCGATACCTTTGATACATTCCATGATGCACTTTGGACACCGGCATTGTTTGCAGCATTACTAGTCAGTGTCGCCACGGTTTTGCCTTTTGCATCTTTTACTTGAACGGTAACCTTTGCCTTTTCATTAATCTCATACTTCAAAGCAACATTATTTGTTGTTGAATCATATGAGGTTTTTATATTTTTAATGGAAGGTGCCGTTGTATCAGGTTTTGTTAATGTAAATGGAGCCGTTGCTGAGCTTTTATTTTGATTGCTGTCGATCGTTGCAATTTCAAATGAGTACTTACCGTTTGAAACCTTCGATACATTCCAAGATGTCCATTGGACACCGGCATTTTTCTCTACATTATTGATCGGAGTAGCTAGGATTTTGCCTTTTGCGTCTTTTACTTGAACGGTAACCTTTGATTTTTCATTGATCTCATACTTCAGGAAAACTTTATTCGTTTTTGAGTCATATGAGGTATTTGTATTTTTAATAACTGGAGCCGTTGTGTCAGGCTTTGTTAATGAAAATGGAACAGATGCTGAACTTGCATTATTACTACTATCAATCGCTCTAACCTCAATGGTGTATGAACCGTTACTTACCTCTGATGCATCCCAAACTACTAATTGCGATCCTGACGGCTTTTGATCCCCTTTGACAAGAGTAGCGACGATATGCTCTTTTCCATCCTTAATTTCCACTGTCACATTCGCTTTTTCATTCGTATCAAAGGTTAATTTGACTTGTTTTGTCCTAGTATCGTAATACGTTTTTATATCTTTAATCGTTGGTGCTGTTTCATCTTTGGGTGCAGGGTCTGGAACTGGTGTGGGGATTGGCGTTGGAATGACAGGTGCCGGTTCCGGCTTGACTGGTTCTACTTTCTCAGGTTCTGGCTCATAAGCTTGTTTTAAGCTTGTCCCTTCATAATAGAAAGCAAGAATCTCGCGATACGTATTTCCCTGTTCGCCAGCCTTTTTCGCGCCATACTGACTTAGTCCGACACCATGGCCGTAGCCCTTGCCTGAAACGTTAATCGCATCCCTTGCAGTATCCACTTTGTCTACTAAAAAGCTTTTCATGAAGCTCAGACCAATAATGTCTCTAATTTTCGAAGCCGTTACATCTTCTAATATTACACTTTGCTGTAGCGCTTTCCCCTTTTCTTTCACCATAAATTCAATTGTAATACTTCCTTTACTCACCCTGCCGCCACTTGTTGGTGTATGAAGGGATAGGAAAGGGACAGCCGTAATTTTAATGTCTTTGCCTGTATAGCCATTTGTCTGTAGCCATGCTCTTATATTAGAAATTACTGGTGTTTGTTCAGCTTCCTTGGTATTAGCCCACCATGTATCTGCTTTTGTCAAATCTAAATTTGTAAGGTCTATTTGTTGCTTTTTTACACTAAAACTCCAAACAGTTTGCGGATCATATGGATCGTCTTTGACCATTAAATATGGTAGCTCTGCACCAATCCAAACATTATTGTTGGACTCGGTTTTCCCTCCATTGCTAGAGGAAAAAAGTGCATCTGAACCTATATGTAGTTTTTCACCATAACCGATGACCTGACCTTCTGTTGCTTTAACAGCTTTTGTTGAGTTTTCGTGCCATGTGTAGCCACCGTATACCTGGTAACTCATTGTGTCATCGGGCTTTCTGTTAATGTAGCTCATCGCATAGGTTCTTGCAGCAACAGCCTGTGCTTTTAAGGCTTCTTGATTCCATAAAGCCGGCATTTCAGCTGGAACAACCCCTTTTAAGTAATCTTCAAGACCAATTGAGTTATACGGACGGATGAATTTCCCATCTTCCATAATAAAACGGAAACTACCTAAGTATGTACGACCATTAATCGAAAGTGGACCGTCCCCTGTTTCAGGTTTCACTTCAATCTCAGAAGCTTTGCCTATTTCTTTTGAATCTGTCAGAACAACAATGTCCGTACCGCTGACCCTCAACGTATACTTCTTGTTCGATTCTAGTTTTACATTTGCTAGATTCGTAGTGTACGTGACTTCCGGTTCGACGGTAATCTCAGATTTGTTACCGAGATAGCCTTTTAATTTAACCTTAATGATAGAATCGGCTGCCGCCTTAACTGATATTTCTGGAAGCAAAAATAGCATGAGAACGAGTGTAACAAACATCCATATTCCAAACCGTACCTTTTTCATTGAATAACCTCCTCTGAATTCGAAAATACACCTAAATAATAGTATACCATCCATAATTATACACCAGATATATTTTACTATTTTAGGAGTCCCACCTAATTGCCATCACCAGTACAACCAGTAAAATATGAAAAGACGGCATTCAAGTTATATTCATATGTTTTTTTCTAAAATCTTTAAATGAGTGAGAAAAGTCTTTTAGTATAGTTCTGCCATATTTGCGAAAATAACTATAACCTCAATTTGTGGAATATCTGGTACCGTGGGTCTATGTAAATGCAGGAGCTGCGATTATGGATTTAAAGGATTATAAAAGTGAAAAGGGTGAAGGGGCAACAAGCAAATGACCAGTCAGTGGAAAACTTTAAAAGAAATATGTCATTCAGATTGTCCATAATTTGAAGAAAGGGATAGAGGCAGTCGGATTTGAAGATTGGAGCTTATATACTTCTTATTTAAACATTTAAACAAAAGAAATCACCATTTTTATGAAAAGCTAGGTTATATAAAAATAGGTGAAGTACAAGTTACTGAAAAACTCCATTTATTTAAATATGAAAAAAATTATAAGATTATTTATGTTTTTCTTCTTCCTTTACTTCATTAAGGGAGTTGCTTCGGCAGCTCTTTTTCTTATGGAGCTAAAGGGGCAGGATAGTTCATGAAGAATTGACACTAGAAGGTCGTCAATGAAGGCGATCTTCTTGTGTTAATTTTTTAGAATAAGGGATTTCTAATTGGAATATTATGTTAAAGTTAAAGCAGGCAGAGCCGTTTTTAGGGTATTGATGGTGAGCGAATGGGGGAAATGATTATCTTCGTGAAAAGTCCTATGATTCATTAAAACTGAAACAGTTTAAATTATAATTCTTAAGGGGTGTTTATTTATAGTTATAAATAGAAATAAACATGAGAGTTTAATTGGAAGCGCTCTGTTCATTGTAGAGGTAGAGATTTACGAACTCACTGGTCTGGCGGCCGAGGTGGCCTCATGGCAGTAATGAAAAAGCAGCCAATTTCACATTTGATGAAGAAGCGTAGATTTTGGGGTTATGGTGCCGCTATAGCAATAATGCCTTATCTGTTAATCAAAATCGCCTGGACGTTCGGTCTCTTCATGCCGACCGAACAAATGGGCGACCCAAGTTGGCGCACTGCAAACGCAGTAACAATGGTTCTAGCTGCAGTTGGTATCCTGTTAGCATTGGCGTTTAGCATGACATGGGGTGAGCGACTGCCCGCCTGGTTGGTTGCCTTGCCCGTCTGGGTAGGTACTGGTTTACTTATTCCTATGCTGTTGCTGGCGCCTGTGCTTGGTCCTGCTGCTATGATACGCGATCAGCAGGCAGGAGCTGCCAACGTTTGGGTATATGAGCAGATTTTCGTAATGGTCTCACTGGTTGGAGTCGGCATCTGCCTACCTTTCGCCTTAGCTGGATACGCTAAAGCGCGTTGGCCAGAGGCATTTGCTGATCCAATCGACATTGAATTACTCCCGGGCAACAGCCAGAAACTGCATATCACCTTGGCTAGGCTTGTCGCGGCTGGCTGTATCCTGCTTGGATTTATTAAGCTATTCTGGGCGGTTGGTGGAACTATTGGCATCAACCCAGCTATGTTGGATAACCGCGATTTATGGTGGCACCTATTGTCGTTGAGTACCGGTGTGTGGGCCTTCGCGGGGGCGTGGGGTTTGTTGGTACTGACCACCCGCCGCGGGTCGAAGAGGTTCCTCCCTCCTATGGCAGCAGCATGGATCTCGTCGGGAATGCTGTTCTCTTATAACCTCTTTAACCGCTTGTCCGCCACTCGCCCCGATGCACAACCTGCTCTAGAGTACCCGCTTGCATATGTACTAACCACCGAGTTAGGTAACGTCTTGGGAGTGATGATGGGAATAATTATCCTGTTGGTACTGCACGACCGCCGGAGAGCAATGCGCAGTTCTAGAAGTAATTAATGTTCCTAATATTGAACCCGAATTTTGGGGCCATTTAAATGTACGATTCTTCACATTATCATACATTCACATTAACGTAAAAAAGAACCCTTCACTAAAGGGTTCAATAATGCTGAAAAACAATAATTCAAAAGAGGGTGTTATGTAACAATAAAGTTGTTTAATTACAAATAAAGTCGTTTTATTTACAATAAAGTCATTTGAATGATTTTCATTAATTGAACACTGAGAGCCTCAAGCGTGAGGGTATTCTATATAAAACTTCCCATTGTTTAATAATCCAGTTGAAATCGTTTTTTAAGAATGTAAAATTAATTGTAACGTGTTCGTGGCACTTATAATTGATTCAAGTAAACCTTTTTGTGAAAGGGGAGTATTTATAAATGAAAGTGATAGAAACTAAAAGATTAATCCTTCGTTGGTTATCAATTGATGATGCAGATTTTATTCTCAACCTGTTGAACGAACCTTCTTGGTTACGATTCATAGGTGATAGAGGTGTGAGAACTTTAGAAGATGCTAAAAACTATGTTTTAACAGGACCCATGGACATGTACTCCCGATTGGGCTTTGGTTTGTACTTGACAGAATTAAAGGATGAAAGGATTCCGATTGGAATTTGCGGCTTAATAAAAAGAGATTCTTTAGAAGATGTCGATATAGGCTTTGCTTTATTATCAACCTTTCAATCGAAAGGTTATGGCTATGAGGCTGCCTCTGCGACGATGACGTATGGAATCGAGCAGCTGGGGCTTAAACGGATAGTGGCTATAACATCTATGGAAAATCATGATTCATCCAAGCTTCTTGAAAAGATCGGAATGAAATTTGAAGGAAACATTCTACTTCCTAATGATCCTGAAGAGCTAAAATTATATGCTTATGATTGCTAATAAGTGAATCATTTAAAGTTGATAGAATATGGAAAATGCCCAATTTACCTTTGTGGTTTCATTGAGACATGCAATTGAATTTCTGGCTGAGCTCTATTGGTGGAGTGCCTATTTTATGGCTCAACCTAAAATTTGGTCAACAATCAAAGCTGGATTACAGGATTACAGTATTTCGGGGATGAATCTATGCTTCTAATGCTTGAAAAGATTGAAGTGGTTCTTAAAAAACATAATCACCCAAATAGTTAAGAAGGGTTTACTGTTACACGTGAAGACCTTGACAGTAATAGGGAGTTCCTCGCATCTATTAGCACCCTGCATGTCACATTTGACGAAACTGCTCCTCTAACTATAAAGATAATAAGTGAGTATGTAGGGTAAACTTTTTGATAACAGAATAAGGGGATTTTACGATATGATTATTAGAGTTTACCACCTAGGGAGGGAATCTAATGGAGTACAGAGGCGCATCAGCTTACAACGATGATAAATTTTTCGAGAATTATATCACCATTGAACCCGAAGGCATACCTGCGGAGATTATGATCGCTTTAATAGGGGCTCCTTATTTTATGTATTTGTTGATGAAGCAGTAGGAGAAAAAGCACATATTATAGTAAAAGCTGAAGATGTCTTCAGCTTTTTTGTTTGCCTTATCATCTTCAAATCTCTGGCGCAGCGCAGATTGGAACATAATATAAGCCCGAACTGCGAAGTATAAGGATACATGCCCTTACATGAATCCTACTTAAGCATGATTGACTTGGTTTTTTGATTTGATATAGTTTTAGGATGCTAAAGTGAGAAGATAAGATCAGAATAAAAAAAGAGCCTTCTGCGAAAGGGGGTGCCTCCTGTGAAAAGCATACAAAGCCGCTTATTGATCATGCTGCTGATTTTCATCGTTCTTCCCTATTTCCTGTCCGTTTTTTTCATCTACACTTATACAAAAAACAGTGTGGAGCAGTATGAACTTGAAAACAGCCGGGAGCAGCTACAGAAGAATGCGGATGAACTGGAGCAGTATTTTGACGACATGATTGATTTTCCATATATTCTGTACCGCAACCCTGATCTGTTTCGGATTTTTAATAACGGCTTTGAAGACTCCATTTATTTCAGCCCCATGACCATGGAAAAGAGTCTCGAAACCTTTTATCTAATGAGAAACGAATTCCGGCAAATCCGTTTCTATATTGCTAAAAACAATGAGTCATTTACAGTCTATAATGCAGTGGTCAGCACACACAGGTATCAGCCGAATTTTCTGAACCAGGACCCGATCAAACAGCTGTATACATCTGACTCACAATATTTGATTGAGCCGCCCCACCCTCTTGAGAATTACAATAATGCAGCCATTGTTCCAAAATCGGACAAAACGATGGTGATGACTTTTCACCACAAAATTACAGACGTTCTTTCTAAAAAGTTTCTTGGGATGATTACAATCGACATTGATTTGGGCGAGTATGCCCGCATTTGCAATAACCTTGTCCAGGGAGACGCATCTTCTGTTTTGCTTATTGATTCAATAGATCGCGTCATGTATGCAAATGATCGTGCCCTGATTGGAAAACCTCTTCCTGCCGATGAAAAGCAGCGTCTTAACGGGAATAGGAGCCGGCATGATGACGATATTCTCTTATCAAAGGAGTTATCAGGGTCACTGAACGGCTGGAAATTAATTAAGATCATGTCGAGTCAGGCTTTATATGAAGATGCCAGGAAAACCGCCTATACCAATATCCTTGTCGGCATCGGCGTAGGAATACTGGGTTTGCTGATGATAGGCATTATCTCAAATAGGATTACCCGTCCCATTACGAGGCTGAGCAGCAAAGTCCGCTCCATTGAAGGCGGAAATATGAATGTTCCTTTTGATGATACCAAAAGCGATGAAATTGGCCATTTGGAGTCACACATGAAGGACATGATGAACCGGATCAATTCCCACATTGACCGTGAATATAAGCTTGAAATTGAAAACAGGAAGAACCAGTTCAGGGCGTTAAAATCACAGATCAATCCTCATTTTCTGTTTAACGCTTTACAATCCATCGGCGCTGTTGCCCTCAGGTCGAATGCACCAAAGGTCTATCAATTGCTGACTTCGCTGTCCAAAATGATGCGCTACTCAATGCAGGCAGATCAATGGGTACGGGTTCGGGATGAAGCTGAGTATACAAAAGCGTACTTCTCCCTTCAAACAGAGCGTTTTGGTGAAAATGTAAGTTACTCGGTCAATATCGATGAGTCCATTTTGGACATGACTATTCCAAGTATGATTCTGCAGCCCCTAGCAGAGAATTTCTTTAAACACACGTATGAGGAAGGTTACAGCAACGCTCATTTGTCCATTAACGGGGAAAAACAAGGAAACGATCTTTGCTTTACTGTAGAGAATGATGGTCCTGGTCTGACGGAAGAAGAGCTTCAGACTCTGCGGGAACATATCTATACACCCCCTTACGAAGGGACTTATTCGCATGAACATATAGGCCTGAAGAATATTCGTGACAGGCTGCTTCTGGGGTATGGACCAAGTGCAGAAATGAAAGTAGATTCGAATGACGGACAGGGGTTTTCCGTCAGCATGAGGATCCCGATAAAGACCGTCTTTGGGAATGATAAAGACTTACTTCAGGAAAGGAGATGAACACGGTGAAAGCACTGATTGTCGATGATGAATTCAATGTGCGGGACGTCATACGCCATTTAGGCCAATGGGAAACATATGGCATCACCAAGCTATTGGAAGCCAAAAATGGCCATGAGGCAAAATCACTGATTGAGAAAGAACGCCCGGAGATTATCTTTACAGACGTGAAAATGCCCGGTATGGGCGGAATCGAACTGATTGAGTGGCTGGATTCCATTTCCTATCCGGGGAAAGTTATTTTCATTACTGGATATAACGATTATTCCTATATGCGCAAAGCCATTCAGCACAGCAGCTTTGATTACCTGCTGAAGCCGATTGAGTATGAAGCGTTCAATCATACACTGGAAAAATCAGTACAAGCCTGGAAGGATGACTTTGAACATGCTGAAGTGCTGGAAGATGTGAAAAAACTGCGGAGAAACCAGTTAGCCACTGCGATATGTCTGGGGGATCGTTCAGACTCAATCAGCCTTGCCGAGTTTCTTCCTGAATCGGAGGGCTATAAGCTGACACTGCTCTCCTTTTACCAGATGCACAATCCGGATCTCTATATCCAAAAGCTTTCAGATGAGCTTACGGACCGCAAATTAGGAAATGCTTTTTCCCTGCAGACGGATCTTAACCTCTGCCTTGTTATCACCATTCGCGATCAATGGCTCTCCGTTGAGGAATGGATCAGCCAGGAGTTCGATATCCCTGTAAGGCTTGTAACTGAAGAGCAGGTCGAAACTTTATCGGATATCAGGACCTCGTTTCAGGCTCTGCAGAAAAAGCTCGAGGAACAAAACTTCCGATCCATCCACCGTCTGGATGAAATAGATGCCGCCCGCCGCATGGAAGACATGGTTTCCTATGTTGACATGTATTATATGGAGGATTTGAGTCTGGAAAAGCTGTCGAATGTCTTCTTTTTAAGCCGCGAGCATATCTCAAGAAAGTATAAGCAAGAAACCGGAATGCCCCTGTCCAAATACATCACGGAGCTTAGAATCAGCCAGGCAAAATCGTGGCTGAAAGAAACAGACAAAAGCATTTACTCCATCTCGACCATGCTTGGCTACCAAGATGAAATCTACTTTTCAAAGCTATTTAAAAAGGTCGTCGGCATGACGCCTTTTGAGTTCAGGAACAGGAACGATCAACATGAATCTAAAGGGGTGACATGATGAAAAACAGGTTTTTATCCCTTTTGTTAATCGGAGCCGTCAGCCTGCCTCTTTCTGCATGTCAGGACGAAGCCCCACCAGAAAAAACGGAAAAGACAGAGCGAAAAATCACGCTGGATTTAAGGAATCCGAAAGTGGAAATCTCCACTCAATTTGAAGAAATGACGCGTGCTTATGAACGGGAAAATCCCCACGTCAATATCAGGGTACATACTGTTGGAGGCGCAATGGATGACCTCGCCGACCTAAAAGCCGAAATTGCGACCGGCACTGGTCCGGATATCTTTACAAACAGCGGCTATGAAAATGCCAAGCTGTGGCGGAACTATCTGGAGGATCTCTCAGGGGAGCCCTGGATTAATCAAGCATACAAAGAAGCCCTGACGCCGGTCACATTGGACGGGAAAATTTACGGAATGCCGGTTAACCTTGAAGGGTATGGCTTTATCTATAATAAGGATCTATTTAAACAAGCCGGCATTACTGAACAGCCCGCCACTCTTTCTGAACTGACAGCAGCTACCGAAAAGCTGCAGAATGCAGGCATTACTCCCTTTGCAACAGGCTACTATGAAGACTGGAAATTGGGCGACCATCTGATGAATGTTGCCTTTGCCCAGCAGAAGGATACTGATGCTTTTATAAGAAATTTAAATAACGGAACGGAGAAAATCAGTACCAATCAAACATTTAAGGATCTCCTTGCCCTGCTGGATCTCACCATAAATTACGGAAACGATAATCCGCTGACAACGGACTATACAATGGAAGTGAATCTGTTTACCTCCGAAAAAGCAGCCATCATTCAGCAAGGCAACTGGATTCAGCCGATGATCGATCAAGCTGCGCCTGACATGAACATCGGTTTTATGCCGATTCCGATTAATGACCGACCTATAAAGGAAGCCCTTGTCGTCAGCGTTCCAAATTATTGGGCCGTAAATAAACAGTCCATTCCTGAAAAGAAAAAAGAAGCCAAGAAGTTTTTAAATTGGATGGTGTCGTCAGAACAAGGAAAACGGTTCATGACGGAAGAATTCAAATTCATTCCTGCGTTTAAGAACATTAAAACTGATGATATAGGGCCGCTCGCAGAAGAAACTCTTCGAAATTACAAAGATGGGAACACCGTCCCATCTAACTGGTTTCACTTCCCTGTTGGAATTAGAGAAGAATTCGGCGCCGCGACTCAGCTCTATGTCGGGAAACAGCTGAACCGCAATCAGCTGCTCAATGAATATCAGAAGTCCTGGGAGAGGTTTTCGAAGGAATAGCCTCTTGCCGGGGCTTTTTTTGCCTTCCACAATTGCGATATCAATATACGACTAAATTCCAATCAATATGTGGCATACCTCTCTTTTCAGGAATCGCCTATAATTCTATTGTACTAGCAAATACATAAAACGAGGAGGAAGACATATGAACTTTAGCAGGCTTGCCAAACAGGCAACAGCAGTAATACTCAGTACTGGCATTCTATTAAGCGGTACTGTTACCCAATCATTTGCAGCTCCAAAGGATCCGGCAGATTACAAAGAAACGTACGATACTTCACAAATCACTCGTTCCGCTATGAAAGATATGATTAATCAGCACGGTGATACTAGATATGCCATTCCTAAGTTTGACGAATCCACAATTAAAAACATCCCTTCTGCCAAAAAAGTAACGGAATCAGGCGAAACCATTGATTTAGATGTGTGGGATACATGGCCATTGCAAAACGCTGATGGAACTGTTGCAGAATACAAAGGATATCATATCGTTTTTGGATTAGCAGGCGATCCTAAAAACGCGAGTGATACGTTCATCTACATGTTTTACAAAAAAGTGGGCGACGATTCCCTTGATGCTTGGAAGAATGCTGGAAGAGTATTTGATGACAATGATAAAAACGTTCCAAACGATCCCTACCTAAAAGAGCAAGCCGAAGAGTGGTCAGGTTCTGCGACCTTCACTGAGGACGGGCAAGTTCGCTTATTCTATACAAACCGCGAACCGTATACACCTGAGTCAGGAAATTATGGTAAACAAACCTTAACGACCGCTCAAGTAAACCTTTCAGAGCCAGATTCTGAAACATTAAAAGTGGATGGTGTTGAGGATTACAAATCCATCTATGAAGGCAAAGACAGCAAGTACTATCAAACTGTAGATAAATTTGTAGAGGACGGAAATTCCGCTGATAATCATACCTTCAGGGATCCTCACTATGTAGAAGACAACGGCCGCAAATACCTTGTATTTGAAGCAAATACGGGTACAGAATATGGCTACCAAGGCGAAGAATCGCTATACAATAGAGCTTACTATGGCAACAGCAATAAATTCTTCCAGGATGAAAAAAGCAAACTTATGCAAAGCCCTAAAAAAGAGTTAGCTGAACTTGCAAACGGTGCAATTGGAATTATTGAAATAAACGACGATTATACATTGAAAAAAGAAATGAAGCCATTGATTGTTTCAAATACGGTCACAGATGAAATCGAACGTCCAAACATCTTTAAAAAGGACGGCAAGTGGTATTTATTCACAAGTTCAAGAGGATCAAAAATGACCATTGATGGAATCGATAATCAAGATATTTACATGTTAGGCTACACGTCTAATTCCTTAACTGGCCCATATAAACCATTAAATAAAACGGGCATCGTCCTGCATCAGGATCTAGATCCATATGACATCACATGGAACTATGCTCACTATGCGATCCCGCAGGCTGGCAGTGATAATGTTGTAGTGACTAGCTACATGACAAACAGAGGTTATTTTGAAGACAATAAGTCTACCTTTGCCCCAAGCTTCCAGCTTAACATTAAAGGGAAAAAAACATCGGTAGTAAAAGACAGTATTCTTGAACAAGGCCAGATTACGGTTAAGTAGTTACCAGTGAAAAGAAAAAGAAAATGTCAGGAAACTTGGCATTTTCTTTTTTCTATTTTAAAAGAGAAAAGTGGTGAGTTTAAGTGAACAAAAAGAAATATAAGATGGTTGGATTATTCGTTCTTGGATTATGGATGGTTATTAGCACAGGAATTTTGATTCATTCATTTTATAAAACAAAAGAAGCTAATCCGCCAGATAAGGTAGAAAAGCACTCATACCGGGCTGCCTATCATTTTACTTCTCCTGATCATTGGAAAAACGATCCACAGAAGCCCGTTTACTATGAAGGAAATTATCATTATTTTTACCTCTATAATGGAGATTACCCGGATGGCAACGGCACAGAATGGCGACATGGCACCTCTAAAGATTTGGTTCACTGGAAGGATGAAGGAATTGCCATTCCAAAATATACGAATCAAAATGGGGATCCATGGACAGGGTCAGTCGTTGTAGACAAGGAAAATACAGCTGGGTTTGGGAAAGACGCTTTTGTGGCGATCGCAACACAACCCTCTAAGGATGGCCAGAAACAAGAACAATTTCTATGGTACAGTACGGACAAAGGAAATACGTTTACCTCTTACAGTGACGAGCCTATTATGAAAAATCCAGGAACGAAGGATTTTAGAGATCCAAAAATCATCTGGGATAACACGAATCAAAAATGGATCATGACCATGGCCGAAGGATCGAAAATAGGTTTTTATGAGTCTGATAACCTGAAAGATTGGCGCTATACGAGCAGCTTTTCCACTGAGAACATTGGAGTTTTAGAGTGCCCTGACCTTTACCAGATCCGCGCTGATGACGGGACAGTAAAGTGGGTGCTGGGCGTCAGTGCAAACGGAAAAGCAGCAGGGAAACCAAACACCTATGCATACTGGACAGGAACGTTTAATGGAACAGAATTTCTTCCAGATAACAATGAACCGCAATGGCTAGACTACGGTTTCGATTGGTATGGCGGAGTAACGTTTGAAGATGGCAAGGCAAGTGACAAATTAGACAAACGCTATGCCCTCGCTTGGATGAATAACTGGGCCTACGCCGACAATACGCCGACATTAAAAGAAGGGTTTAACGGAATGGATTCGATCGTCCGTCAAATTGAACTAAAGCGTGAAGGCGAGAACAAGTATTATCTTTCTTCACAGCCTTCAGAAGCATTAAAAGAATTGACAAGCTCAACGAATTCTTTTGATAAAATCGAAGTGGATGGCTCGGAAACACTTGATGTTAAAGGAGATGCCTATCAAATAGAGGCAGATCTCTCATGGTCGGATTTCAAGAATGCAGGATTCAGGCTCAGGGAGTCAGATGATCAAAAACGCCACGTTGACGTAGGCATTTCTGCAGAAGAAAATTACTCTTATGTCAATCGAGCATTCACAGATCAACCTGACGAAACGAATCAGTTCGTTGAAAGTACTGCACCATTTGATGCCAGTAAGAAGAAGGTTCATTTAAAGATTCTCGTCGATAAAACGAGTATTGAAGTTTTTGTGGATGATGGAAAGGCTGCTTATTCAAACTTAATATTCCCTCATGCTGAAGATAAAGGAATTACTCTCTTCTCCGAGGGCGGCAAAGCGATCTTTAAAAATGTGAAGGTTACACATTTTGATTCGATTAATTGAACCTCATCTGAAAGACATCCCTTACGGGACCAGGGATTTCTTTAATCCCCTGCTTTCTTCTCGAAGCAGGGGATCTACCAACCAAAAGAACTATTGTAAGCAAAAAAATGAATATTTTTCTGTTTTTGTATCAAAATAATTAATGTCCAAAGGCTTTTCGATTTCTGGTGAAGTTAGTCTAATGTTGTTGGAACTGTTTTCATAAGAAGACAAAATTTTAATTTGGGATATAATTGGAAAAATACCCAAAATATGCTTGTGCTCCAGTCTGACTTTATTTCTCATTCTTGCATAATTGTATCCCAAGGAGTTGACATGATAAAATGAAATTCAACAAGAAAAAAATCAACGTTGTAGATATTCAAAAAGCGAAGAAAAGTGTGTTTGCTACAGGGGTAGGAAACGCTATGGAGTGGTTTGATTTTGGCTTATATTCCTATTTAGCTGTTATCATTAGTCAAAACTTTTTTAGTGCTGTTGAGAGTGATGAGCTAAAATTAGTGTTCACCTTTGCAACATTTGCGATTGCCTTTTTAATGCGCCCAGTAGGCGGTATTATATTTGGAAAAATCGGAGATAAATTAGGAAGAAAAGTCGTTTTAACAACCACGATTATTTTAATGTCTTTTTCTACATTACTAATCGGCTTATTACCTACATATGATCAAATCGGTATATGGGCACCTATACTCTTATTAATAGCTAGAATTATTCAGGGTTTTTCAACTGGTGGCGAATACGCTGGTGCAATGGTCTATATTGCAGAATCTTCTCCAGACAATAAACGTAATATGCTTGGAAGTGGATTAGAAATTGGTACGCTCATTGGTTATATATTCGCTTCACTACTTGCCAGTACACTCTTTATCATTCTATCTGATCAACAGATGGCCTCATGGGGTTGGAGAATACCGTTTCTACTCGGCTTACCTTTAGGGCTTATTGGGTTGTACTTAAGAAAAAGTTTAGAAGAATCACCGATTTTTGAAAATGAACTTTCTGATGATGAAGTCCAAGAGGAAAGCTTCCTATCTATTTTTAAAAATCACAAAAAAGATATTCTTGTATGTTTTGTAGCTGTTGCATTCTTTAATATTACAAGCTATATGCTATTATCATATATGCCTTCTTATTTAGATGAAATTATTGGATTATCTAGTACAGTAGGAACCCTATTAATCACGATTCTAATGATGATTATGGTACCACTTACTTTAATGTTTGGAAAGCTCAGTGATAAAATTGGAAATAAGACTGTTTTCTTAATCGGTTTAGGCGGATTAACCCTATTATCTGCCCTTGCTTTTTATTTAATAAACTTGAATGCTTTAGTATTTATTTCGTTAGGTATTCTAATTCTAGGTGTTCTGCTTTCAATTTATCAAGGCACAATGCCTGGATCGTTACCAACCATGTTCTATACTGATATTCGATATCGGACATTATCAGTGACCTTTAATGTCTCAGTTTCAATATTTGGTGGAACTACCCCATTAGTTTGTACATGGCTAGTTCACCAAACGGGGAATAACTTAGCACCTGGTTTCTATCTAACAGCTGTGAGTATTATCGGATTTTTAGTGATATTATTCTTGTTCAATAGTACTTCAGGAAAATCCCTAAAAGGTTCTTACCCAACAGTTGCTTCTAAATCTGATTATCAAGAAGCTGTTGAAAATCCAAAAGATTCACTATGGTGGAAAACGGAACAAAGAGAAAAATAAATGGAATTAAAAAGCACCCATTCAATGGGATGACTACTCGAAATACAGACACTCAAACATGAGCGTCTGTATTTCGGGTTTTTGTTTTACTTATTGAGGTGTTCACGAATAATAATGTAGATTAAAAATAGAAAAAAGAATTAAAAGAATTAATCTACTTTAAAGCGATGGAGCTATTTAAAGAAAAGGGTTATGAATATGTTCCCTTTTCTCTTTAGAGCAAAGGGAAGAGGAAATCGAGGTGACCTCAAAAGAAAAACGAGCAGAGATCACCTTCGAATAAAGGAGTCGGAGGTTTACCGGGGAGAGGTATTCCTGCATGACATTTCCCCATACTTGATTGATGAAGAGTTGAAAGTCGAGGTTTTACTGGTGATTTTGTTCATGGACTTTCTGAAAAGGATTAAAGAAAAGGGATACTCGAGCCAAGCCATGAAGGCCATTTTATTGAAATTTGAGGATTACTTGATTAGTGGACAAAAATTGGAACAGAAAGAATAATTTCACAACTATCCTTTTAAGAATCTTTTCCAGTTTTGATAATTCCGATGAAAATAGAAAAAGGAGCCAGACAAGCACTTTACAAAATAATAATAATCCTCAAGGTACTCAGTATAATAGAAAAAAGGTAAAGGAGTTGATTTCTAATGGAGAAGCAATTGCCTGGAACGCTACTGGAACCTGAAGTGATCGCTGAAATGGTACTAAAAAAAGCCCTTGCTGATTACAGGAAAGCCCAAATTGAAAAACAAATCGATGACTCATTGAAAAACCGTAATAAGGTAGAATTTATCCGTTTAACAAATGAATTAAAACGTACAACATTAAATGCAAACAGAACTTAATAAAAAAGATAACTCCTAACTTAACTCTTTAATAAGGTAAAAGGAAATCAATAAAGGAAAAAATATGAACGATGGATCAGGTAATGCTGCTTAATTTCCTGATTCATTTTTTTATTTAAGTGGTCTTAGATATGCTACGGGGACCACAATAAATAAACACTCTATAGCCATAAAAGAGTCTTCTTCAAGTAGATTAAATGCTTCCATCTATAAGAATAATAAGAAAAGTCAAATTCAGGGCTTTTTTTTATTGATAGCTTAAAAACACTATCAAAAGAAAAAATCTATGTTTGGATAATGTACTATAAACCTCGTTAGAATATACGCATATATTTTAATTTGCCTACAATGCTTTGAATTATTTATAACTTAAAGAAGATTTTGTTGATGGTGTCCTATTGCTGAAACTCCCAGTGGAATTTTGGGGAACTACTGGGCCAGCGTCGGGATGCTCTATCCGTTGTACAAATTAAAACTATCCAGTAAAAATAAAACTATTTATTATTCACTTTCAGTTTGTAAGCCGCATTCCTCCGTTAAAAAACGCGGCTGTTTCAATAAATATTTCATTGAAAGCAAATAACAACAATTATTGATGGTTTAATACCCTCGGTTCCGATCTACCAATCCATTTAATGGCTGTTCACTTAAAAATCTCCTTAAATTTTCCTTAGACATACTAATCACACACCTTTTTTAGAGTAATAGTATCAGTATGTCCATGATTTAGAGATTAATTTCAATTGTCTTGAAGTTTTTGCACCAGAACCGGTTTGATGAAGGAGATACTACCGTGGTTTGGCTTTCCTAAATCCTTTTGCATCATATTCTGCCGTTCGCGATAGAATTCGATGATGTTTCTCTCTAGCATCGTGAACTCCTCTTTTCAACTCTCTCAATGGAATTCATATTTTCTTATTTGACTAAAGAAAACCCCAATTTATAAAATTGCATTTAAGTCTTTTTTACTAATTTTCCCATGTGTAATGATTTTTTTAGAATATTTAAAAGATAAATAGATATAAAGTACTTTTAAATAACCCCGATAGCAATCCAATAGAAAGGCAATTAATATTATTATATGAATATTTTGAATTTTTAGAAAGGGGTATTTTTTCGTAAATCTTCTATTAACTAAGAAAGTAGGGAACATATGAAAATTCATTCATTCATTAAACGAACAGCGGCGATTACGCTGTCAGCTGGCTTGCTGCTATCATCAGCAAACACGCCTTTCATTCCTTATGCAAATGCAGCGAACATAAAGGCAGAAGACGTCTTGGCTTCGTTGACAAGTGAACAACGAAAAGCGTTAAATCAACTTAAAATGACAGATAATGTCGGATTGCAAGGCTTTAAAATGGAAGAGTTAAAAAAGGATAAAGAAATGTCGGTCATTATCCAGTTTAAATCAAAGCCGGGAAAAGTTGCAGTCTTGGATGCGAATGTAAAAGGAAAGAAGCTTTCTAAAAAACAAGCGGATGATCAAGTAGAAAAGGAACATGCTCAGTTTAATAAAGACATTCAATCGATTCTTCCATCTACTAATCTTAGAAGCAAGAAAACAGGTCATAAAATCACTTCTACCTTTAAGACCGTTTATAACGGGGTAGCTATGAAGCTGCCAGCTAATCAGGTAGAGCAGCTTTTACAATCCGAAGTCGTAAAAGCAGTATATAAAGATGTAGCATTTAAGGTCGATCCGATCGCCATGGGAGAGAAATCAGCCCCTGGTACATCCGTTGAAAGTATTCCATATTTAAAAATTGATCAGCTGCACAATGAAGGTATTACAGGAAAAGGAATCAAAGTTGGGGTTCTTGATACAGGGATTGACTACAACCACCCTGATTTGAAGGATGCCTATAAGGGCGGTTACGATTTAGTTGATCAAGATAATGATCCAATGGAGGCAACGTACAAGGATTGGCAAGCGTCGGGGCAACCAGAATTTAGCTGGTCCGGTTCTTCCTATTATACTTCCCATGGAACACATGTCGCAGGTACCATTGCTGGACAAGGAACGAATGCAGAGGTTTCTGTGAAAGGTGTGGCTCCTGATGTGGATTTATATGCGTATCGTGTTCTTGGACCATATGGCTCAGGATCATCTGAAGGGGTCATTGCAGGTTTAGAAAAAGCTGTAAACGATGGCATGGATGTTATCAACCTATCCCTCGGATCGGACATCAATGATCCTTATGATCCAACCAGTACTGCCATTAACTATGCTGTCCTTAATGATGTAACAGCAGTTGTAGCAGCTGGAAATGCAGGATCAGATGATTATACATTAGGTTCACCTGGCTCAGCAGCACTTGCTTTGACAGTCGGGGCGAGTGATGTGCCGATGGCGGTTTCTACTTTCAATGGGAAAATCGGAAATGAAGATTCAATCGAACTTGTTAGTTTGGCACGCCACTATTCAGACCAATTAAAGGAATGGGAAGGAAAATCCTATGAGGTAGTGAATGTCGGTTTAGGAAATGGCTCTGATTATTCCGGCAAGGATGTAAAAGGGAAAATTGCACTTGTGGAACGCGGAGAATTCACCTTAGCGGAAAAGGTCAGCAAAGCGAAACAAAATGGAGCAGTTGCCGTTCTTCTTTATAACAATGTGGAAGGGCAGATTAATGCAAATCTTGGTGAGTCCGTTGACTTTGTGCCGTCATTTTCTTTAACAAAAGAGGCAGGAGAAAGCATTAGAGAACAGATTCAAGCAGGTGAAGCGAATTTTACTTTCTCCAAATACGCGGATAAACAGACAGAAGGTGACCACTTAGCGGACTTTAGCTCAAGAGGCCCGGCAAGAGAAACATACGATATGAAGCCAGAAGTGACGGCACCGGGAGTAAGTGTTCTCTCAACAATCCCTTCTTATATGGTGGACGCTGAACATCAAGAAAACTATCAATATGCATATTCAAGATATTCTGGAACATCTATGGCTACTCCTCATACAGCGGGGATTGCAGCACTCATGCTTCAAGCGAATCCGCAATTAGAGCCGGAAGATATTAAAGCCGTTCTAATGAATACGGCAGATCCTCTCAACGGAGACTACAGTGTATTTGAAGTTGGAGCAGGAAGAGTTGATCCATACCAAGCTGTGTATAGTGGAACAAGCTTCAAAATTAACGATAAAACATTTGTTCCAGGTGCTGAGGAATTAATCAAGGTAAAAGAATTGACGGGCGGACTCAGCTTTGATGTTCACTATGCAGATAAAAAGCTAAATCTAAAAAAATCAATCACTATTGAAAATAATGATAAATTAAACAAAACATTCAGTGTCACTGTAACTGAAACGAATGGTTCAAATAGCTTGAAGGAAAACGGAGTGGAGCTGGATATTCCAAGCAAAATTTCTGTAAAAAGTGAAGACTTCAAAAAAGTAACAGCAAGTATGCTTATTCCTAAGAAAGCAAAGGATGGAATTTACGAAGGCAATATTACATTAACGAACAATGCGAATTCATCAGAGCAGTATCGGATTCCTTTCAGCTTCCGAACAATGAAAGATGGGTTTAATAAGGTTGGACTACTAAATCCTGCCTATTCCCCAAGTTATTTAAACCAAGTAGGATGGGATCCTATGCGTACTCCATTTGTATTTGCTGATTTTAACCTTCGAGCACCAATGGAAAAAATGGATGTCGTTCTTCAAGATGGTAAAACAGGAAAGGACCTCGGGTTGGTCGGAACAATAAATTTAGAAAACGCTTATGACAATGTAGATTATGGATTAAATGCATTTAATGGAACTTATTATGAGTTTACAGGAAACTCAAAACAGCCCATTTCGGAAGAAGCAAGTTATGTGCAACCGGGACATTACAAGTTGAAATTCATTGGTACAGGTACTTCCGGGAAGGTTACAACTGAAACGCAGCATTTGTTCATCGATCTCGATGCACCGAGCTTCAAAAGTTCACTTGATGGAAAATCTCCATTTATTGAATATAAGCCAGGTCAAGAAACATATCCATTCGACATTCAAATCACAGATCCAACCGTTGACGAACTAAAGAAATTGGGCGTAAATATCAATCAATCATCGAACTCGATGGTGTTTTACTGGGGTCAATCGGGTTTCCCATCTACGCCAATTCCAATGGATAAAGAAGGAAAGCTTGTTGAAGAAATCGCCATGGATGAATCCATCCCAGCGCTTCAATTCCGCATGAATGGACATGATATGGCAGGAAACAAACCTGCTACAAAGCAATATTACTTTGTAAAAGAAGGTACACCTGTCGCGTATGCTATTGGCGAAAAGTATGAGGTGAAAACAGCTGATACGGTAAAAGCAACGCTATCATTAGATAACCTTAACGCAGTGTCAAAGGCGGAATGGAACTTTAATGGTGACGGAGGCTATGACAGTGGTTTAGATAGCGTAGAGTTAGTTGATGCCAAGCTTCACAGCGAATTCTCGGACAAAGCCTCTTTAACGATTAAAGACAATGTCGTTACTGTCCAATTTAATGAAGAGAGTAAAGCATTAGACCATGCAAAAGTCGTTGAGGTTGCCTTAAAGGTGCAGGATGATCAATATACCCTTGGAGCAGCCATTAATCCGATTGTGAGCGTAACGGATGCTAATAATCAGACAAGCAGTGTGTTAAAATCTGATTTAAGTTGGAAGGTTAACCCTCAATTCTCAATGGCTAGAGGTTATGTCACTCCGCAAGGATTTAAAAATGAAGATGGTACTGTTACAGAGAAAAGGGATTGGAGCAAGGTTGGCGGTACAGTGAAAATCTTTGATTCAGAAGGAAATGAGTTCGATGCGACATCAACGGTAGAAGAAAATGGACAATATGTATTCAACAAGCTGCCGTTAAGCACAAATGCCTTCACGATTGAAATGAAAGTGCCAGGCCACTTTGTCACGAAAGAAAAACTAAATTCTGGTATAGGTTTTGAGCACAATGGTGAGTTATACGGTCAAAATCGCTGGATACCTGCCCTTGATATTACAGCAGGTGATGTTAACCAGGACAATGTCATTGATGTTCTAGATGCGATCGAAATTCAAAACGCTTGGAAAACAAAGAAGCGTGCAGCGGATATCACCTTTGATGGAATGGTTGATGCCAAAGATATGAAATATGTTCAAACAAACTATCTCAAGCAAAATGAGCATGTTGAGGATGCCCCAAAACCAAAGAAGAAGTATAAAGGTAAGACATTAGAATCAATTTTAGTTGAGTTGGGAATACAGCCATAAATATTAAAAAACACGATGAAAGCTTAATTTCATCGTGTTTTAACTTTTAAAGAAAGTATAAAATTTTTCTGAAAGTATTTTTAAAGAAAGAGAGTATTCCAATAAGGTTGCGTTATTTGGATTTTCTTCAGAATAAAATATTGAGGTAGATTGGGAATTCGTAAAAAAGGGAAACAAGAGTAAATATTGAAGAAGCTAATAAATAGAGGGAGGGTATTAAAGTAGTCTTGCGCTTTTCTTAATTTTACTAGAATATATAGATTATATATTCATTTTTTTTCTATATATACTAGATAAAATTACAACCTAGAGGTGAAGCTATGATTGAGGGGAAACTTATCAAGTTTTATCGTGAAAAAGCGGGATTGACTCAGGGGCAGCTTTGTGAAGGGATTTGTTCTGCTACACATCTTAGTAAGATAGAACGAGAGATAACAGAATACTCAGGGGAAATTACTCACTTATTATCCCAAAGATTGAATATCTGTCTTGATGATGAATTTGTGCGGTATCATAATCTTCAACAGAAACTAAAGTTATGGCAAAACACGTTCGTTATGCAACAAAGCAAAGAATCAGAAATTTTAAAAGATGAAATCGAAAAAGAAACACTGATTCAATTGCCGGATTTTCAAGTTTTCTATCAATTACTCTCTGCAAGGTATTATTTATCTAATTATCAATTAGAAACAGCATTATTAATTATTCAAAACCTGCAAAAAAATGAATCATCTTTTTCTCCGCAAGACCGCAATATGTTAAAACATGTTCTAGGTATGTATTATTTTTACAACGGACAGTATCGAGATTGTATTCAAATTTTAACATCAATTGATCAAAGTCAATATAATCAATTTGAATATTATTACCATTTGGCACTAGCCTATCACCTTATTCATTTTAATATAATATCGTATTATTATGCAGAGAAAGTTCTTGACTATTTTCAAAAAACGTTAAATGTCATACGAATAATTGATACAGAGACAATCATGTTATTACAATTAAATGCAAAGGAGCTTCATGATTTTGAAGAGACGAAAGAACGATACGAACAATTAATACGTACCTGTGATACCATTAACGAAATAGACCGTAAATCAAAGCTCCTTAATAATCTTGCATTTGAACTTTACAGAAGAAAAAAATACAAAGAAGCATCCGAACTATACAAAGAAGCCATGGAACTAATGGATGAAAAGGTTCCTCATTATTTAACTGCATTAGATGGTTATATTAATACTTGTTATAAAGGAAAACTACTTTCAAACGAGATTTTATTGGAATTAGCACATAGAGGCCTAGGAATAGCAAAATCGACAAAATCGTATAACTGGATTTTTTTTGAATTACACCTTTATCAGCTTAATCATGAAGAAGACGATTACTATCATTTTATTGAGACTACAGCCCTTCCTTTTTTTAAAAATATGGGCTTCACCATGTTAATTGAACACTACGAAAAAAAACTCTTCCACTTCTATAACCAAATTGGTGCCGTTCAAAAAGCATTGGACCTTGCCAATTCTTACATACAAGGCAGAAAGAGCTACTATGATCATGAATAAGTCTTAATAAAAAAAGATACTCTATGCAGATGTTAATGCTGCATAGCCAACGTTTCCGAGAACAAATAGCCAGGCTCAAGCAAGAGTTAAGCAACAAGTACAAACTATTAAAGAAAAAATAAACAAAATTTCTCAATAAAAACGTATGGAAGAAATTGTTGTAACTATAAGGTTAAATGAAAAATTTCTAGCAAAATCATATATTCCTAACACTCTTTTTAAGCACGCGAGATTTGAAAATATCGGATCAAGACGGTGGGAATTTTACCGAGAAGAGGAAGAAAAAAATATTATAGCAAAATGCATTTCGTTAAAATGAATTTGGATAGCTTGGAAACTTTGAAGAAATCTTAAACAAGGAAGAGGCTCGGTACGAAACAAGCCCTTGATGCGTATAAACTTCACTTGGAACAGTTATTAGAGGAATATGATCTCGCTTCATCCCAACTCGAAAGAGTGACGCAAGAAGTCACAAACGTCTTGGAACAGATTCCATTCGTTAAGCAAATACTTGCCATTAAAGGAATCAGTGAGATTTCACTGGCGGGCATCTTAGGAGAAGCTGGAGATCTGAGTGGGTTCGCTCACGGGAATTAGTTTTAACCCTTGGTTTTGCAGGAGTTTTAGTAGTATCAATCTGTTTTGCGAAAGACTTGCAAAAGACAGAAGCATCAGCAGAAGCTTCCTCAAAACAAACAGATATATATAAACTTGTTACTAGAGAGGAACAAGACCGTAGAGAAGGTATGGTAGCTGAAGGAAAAGATGTTACCACAGTTATATCAGCAAAAGAGCAAAATATGGTAGAAAATAGTTCGGCTCAACAAGGGTTTGTTCCACAAAAAAAATGGGACAGGTTTCTATTTCGAAAAAGAGAAAAAAATTAAGTTTAGTTGTTAAACTAACAGGTGCTTTAGTTCTTTAGAGAGCTGTGATGAACAGCTCTTTTTTGTGCGCCCGGCATGGG
>NZ_JAGGQN010000015.1:0-152795 GCF_018613275.1 Bacillus sp. ISL-4 | reverse complement strand
GGCAGTAGCCGCAAGCCCTTTTACTGAATCGACTACAGGTGTTGCGATCTCCGAAATGGCGCTAACCGTATCGTTTTTCAAAACATCATCAGTCGCAACCGATTGAGCGAAATCATAAGACTTTGTTAAAATATTCACTAACTCAGTCAGTTTTGGTAACTGCTCAACCAAAGTGTTCAATGATTCCTGTACCTCGGGCTTTAAAAGCTGATCAAGGATATCCAATTGTTCTTGGTTTGCAGAAATATTAAGTGTTTCATGTTCAGGTTTTGAGACTACATCTACCATATCTAATTCCCCTTTAAACTTAATTATTTTGATTTATGTGTTTTCCGCCGATACTACTAATCATACGACTCTGACCTCTTAATTTCAAATATTTCTTTTGTGATACGAATATAATTTTTATAGTTATTATTAACAGTTATTAGGTGGTTTTTGTGATTTCTCTTAATATTCCAAAAAAATATTATGGTTATTCTGGTTATAATACATTAAATAAAGAGACATTCTATAAGATTACGATTGGGATTCACCGCATTTCCGCTATCGGCAGAATATGTAGACATTTTTTGTTTTGAATATATGTTTGGTTTGCTATAATGTCCATAATCTTTGAATATGCCATGTCTGAATGAGACCCAGGAATATTTTATCTGATTTAGGGTAAAGAATATTATCGGAATTGGAGATGATGCCCTTGGTAGAACGCAGGATATTAAAGATTCGTGGTGAGAATATCGAAATATCCTCCAGATATAATGAAAAATATAGTAAATGGAATTGTACAGCCAAAATTCCAAATAGTTCTATCATTGCTTATTGTCGTGATAAGAATAGGATTCGTGCTGAGACAGTTTCTATGAGCAGGTTATTAATTACTTATGATGACTATAAAGTTGTCTGAGATGTAATGGGATAATTCATAAATAGGAAAAAGGCGCATAACCTAGAAGATAATGGTTGGGCGCCTTTTTAATTGTATAAGGTAGGAAGAATAATGCTATGTTCATCATCGTACCCCTATATATCTTCGAAAATGGAGATATATCTTCGAAAACTCCTGATTTATCTACGAATTATATGATTTATCGATTTTTCGACAAAAACTCTATATAAAAAAGTCATTTTCTTATTGAAATGCAACGAAATTGTCAAAAAAATATCAGAAAATACTGATAAGGATAGTAAAATTATGTTAATATATTTAAAAAAAGTATTATTTTCTAAGTAATAATAATTTATTTTATGGAGTGTAGGTCCTGTCCTTTTTATAAAAAGCAATTAGCAGGCTTACAGAATAAGATTATCAATTGATTTTGCTACAATAAACTGAAATGGAGTGATAGAATGGTTAATATTACCGGATATGGAAAAGCGACACAAGAAGCAGTGAATAATTTTCAGGAATTTGTGGGTTTTGAGATCCCAGCAGATTATAAACAATTTCTCCTTACGCATAATGGCGGCACAACTGCAGTTCGAAACAGTAAGTTTTATGTAGATGGATTAGACACGCTCGTTTGCTTAAATTTACTTTATGGATTAGAGCTTCAAGATAAAGAACTGGATTTACAGAAATGGCATGAAGAAAATAGGGAAGACTTACATAAGAATTGCATTATAATAGGTAATGATACATGTGCAGGTAAAATCTTGCTGATAGATAACGAAGAGGAAAAGGGAGTTTACTTCTGGGATCAGGGTTGGTATTCGGATCCATCAAGTCAGGACGAAAATATTTATAAAGTTGCATCGAGTTTTAAATCCTTCATTGAGGGATTGAAAATCCCGGAAGAAATATAATTCTATTTGAATCCCCTTGATTGGCTCATACCATTCAAGGTTTTTTATTGTCATTTCAAGGATTGATTTTAATTAGGAGAAAACGATGTATAAAATATTATTGGTTGAAGACGATTTCAAAATAGCGGGAATCTTGGTCAATTATTTAAAAAGGTACGGGTATGAAGTATTTGAAGTGAAGCAACTGGACCAAGTCTTTGCGGAGTTCCAAGAGATAAAGCCAGATTTGGTTTTATTGGATATTAATCTGCCCTATTATGATGGTTTTCATTGGTGCCGGCTAATAAGGACGGTTTCAAAGGTTCCCATCATATTCATCTCTGCAAGGACAGATGAAATGAACCAAGTCATGGCCATTGAATATGGGGGAGATGATTATTTAACAAAACCGTTTCATTTGGAAGTGGTACTAGCGAAAATAAAGAGTGTCCTACGCAGGGTTTATGGTGAATATGCGGAAATATCTTCATTCCACCAACAAATAAAGGAAATGGATGGATTAACGCTTTATACGGAAAAAGCGATGATCGAATATCAGGACAATCGGGTAACGTTAACTCAATGAGTTGAAATTATTGAGTTGTTTACTACGACAGTATGACACCATTGTTTCGCGTGAAGATTTACTTGAAGCATTATGGAATGATGATTCATTTGTTGATGACAATACATTGACCGTCAATGTCACAAGGGTACGGAGAAAACTTGAGGATATTGGCGTCAACCAAGCCATCACAACTAGCAGGGGAAAAGGATATCGACTAAAAATAGTCCAAGGTGAAGAAAAGTGAAGCTGAAATCCTTTATAAAAGACCGTCTTTATTTTATTTTTTATACCGTTCTATTGGTAAGCCTGCTTATTATTGCTTATGCATTAGCCGTTCTGGAAGCGGGGAATCACATATCGATTTCAAATATCATCTATTTAATTATTCTCGCGTTGTTTATGATGCTTCTATTTTTAGCGGCCGATTACATAAGGCATTACCGTTTTCTTAATCAATTAGCAAGGATGAAGCATGAAACGAGCTTGTCGTTTGAATATGTTGAAGCCTTTAGGGAACCCCTGTCAAATGAACAAAAGTTGTGGATGGAACTTTTTCAACAAATGAACCAAGTAACAATTGGACAATTACAAGAACAAATCAAACAGAAGGAGCAATATGAGCTGTTGATTCATCAATGGGTTCATCAAATGAAGACACCTGTTTCAGTCATTTCCTTACTGGTTCAAGAAGGCAAAAGGACATTTTCAAATGAGTCGATGAAGGATTATCTTAAAGAGATTGAAGAAGAGAATGATCGATTTCGCAGAGGACTGGAAATTATATTGCATGGAGCAAGGCTGCAGCGTTTTTCGGAGGATGTAAAATCGGAAAGGGTTGACTTAATTAATCTAGTCAAGCAAGTGATTAACGAGGAAAAGAAACAGTTCATCAAACGGTTCATATATCCCAGGCTTGACACGGAGCTTGAGAATGTATATGTGCATTCGGATCGTAAGTGGCTCCACTTCGCCATTAGTCAGGTGGTCTTTAATGCACTGAAGTATTCAAGGCAGGAAGAGCATGACAGCATAACGTTCAGCATTGTTGATAAAGAGTCGAAGATTTTCCTCAGGATAACAGATCAGGGAATTGGAATTGTCCCACATGATGTAAAACGGGTGTTTGATCCATTTTTTACTGGAGAGAACGGGCGAGTCCAACAAGAGTCAACCGGGATGGGATTATATCTAGTGAAGGAAGTCGTTAACAGGCTTGGGCATGGTGTTACCATTCAATCGACTGTATCAGAAGGGACCACTGTGGAATTTCTCTTTAAGACAAATACCTTACATGAAAGGTGACAGAATTGTAAGGGTGTTAAACGATTATGTAATAAACTTCGATGGGAGCCTCCCGCTTTATTCATTATACTTACGGTAAGAAAGGGAGGTTTTCAGGATGTCGATTTTAAAAGCGGAGCAATTATCCAAAACTTATTTTCAAAAGCAGGGGAATTTATTTCATAAAGCGTTACATAATTTCAACATGAATGTACAGAAAGGGGAATTTGTCGGGGTGATGGGTCCATCAGGCAGCGGGAAAACCACTCTGCTTAACTTAATGGCCACGATTGATAAGCCCACCACAGGTAAAGTCATTCTAAATGATCAAAATCCTAATGAATTAAACAATCAAGACCTGGCTTTGTTTCGCAGGAGGGAAATTGGATTTGTTTTTCAAGACTTCAACCTTCTTGATACACTTACCGTTCGCGAAAATATCCTCCTTCCTTTAGCGTTAGATCATTATAAATTGAAGGAAATGGAAAATAGGGTGAATCAGTTGGCGAGCCTTCTTGGTATAGAAGGGATTTTAGAAAAGCGGACTTATGAAATTTCCGGAGGTCAGCAGCAACGAACGGCTTGTGCAAGAGCTATGATTCATGAGCCTTCCATTATTTTAGCGGATGAACCTACTGGTAATTTGGATTCCAAATCCGCCAAGCAGGTAATGGATACCCTCACGACACTTCAGGAGAAAAAGGGAGCAACCATCCTCATGGTCACTCATGACCCGACTGCCGCCAGCTTCTGCGACCGGATTCTATTCATAAAGGATGGCAAGTTCTTTTCGGAGGTGCACAGCGGAGGGGAAAGACAGAGTTTCCATCAAAGGATTTTAGATACGTTAAGCGTTTTGGGAGGAGTCTATCATGAACATCCGACTTCTCGCTAAGAGAAATATCCAGGGAAATGCACAACGTTATCTAGCTTATTTTTTCAGTATTGTCCTTTCCGTCTCAATCTTTTTTATTTACGCATCATTTATCTTCCATCCTGATGTGGTCCATGCGAATATTCCTGGGGGACAGCTAATTAGTAGGGGACTCATTGCAGCAGAAATAGTGATCATCATATTTTCGGTTTTCTTTATCGCTTATTCGAATGCCGCATTTATACAGCCGCGAAAAAAAGAGTTTGGGCTGCTGACACTGCTTGGAATGTCCAAATCCCAACTAAGAAAACTGATTTACCTGGAGCAAACGATGGTTTCCCTCATATCAATCCTGGTTGGGATAGGCTTGGGGTTTTTATTTTCAAAGTTATTCTTAATGGCAGTTTCTTGGTTATTGGCTGTAGAGCAACCAATATCGTTTGTTTTTGTCCCTGAGGCCTTTGTTTATACGATTGTTGGTTTCGTTTTGCTATTTCAGCTATTATCGCTCCTTTCATTGTTCCACATTGGAAATGCGGAGGTGGCCGATTTACTAAAAGAAAAACAAAAACCAAAAAAGACGCCCTTCGTTTCAAAGTGGTTAATTGCCTTATCAGCCGTTAGCTTAAGCGTTTCTTATTATTTGGCAGGCACTATGTCGTTGAACAATTCTTATATTCGAGTAATGCCCATTTTATTCTTCGTACTGATCGGCACCTATTTTTTATTCAGCCAAAGTATTGTCGCTCTTTGCAGCAGGCTTTACCGGAAGAAGAAAAGCTTATATGGTGGAACGAATTTAATTACTCAAACAAACCTGATATTTAATATTAAAGACTATTCCAGATTATTCTTTTTGACCTCGATTATTACAGCCGTCATTTTGACAGCTGCAGGAACACTTTTCATGTTCAGTGCAGACTTAAAAAAGCAAGGGATGAATAACATTCCGCAATCAATTGGCTGGGTGGAAAATGACGCTTCTATAAATTCCATTATTGAACCATCCGCAGTAGAGAAAGCACTAAAGGTAGATGGATTCAAGATCCTTTACAAAGTAAATATGACAGGTGTACCCATTACCCACATGTTACCCCATATGAGAACGGGAGAATCCAATGAAAATAGGTCATTATTAATCTCGGAAAGTGATTATAACAATGTGGCTGCATTGCGAAAAATTAATCCGGCAAAGTTATCTGGAAAGGAAGCGTTATACGTTTTTCCTTATGGAGGACTGGATTATCAATTTGTCCAAAAGGGAGAACAAAAGGAACTTCACTATGGTAAACAAACCATACAGGTAACAATGATTGGTCAGCGCAATCAATCCATAGTCGCCCCCATAAAGTCAGCAACGACCCTGATGGTGGTCGATGATCGGCTGTTTCATGAAATAACTGCTGATGTGCCTTTAAAAGAAAAGGTAAGAGTACGCGGGTATGAAATTAGAGATTGGGAAGAATCAATGGAAACATCCAGTAAAATCGAAAAAATGTCTAATAATCCAGACCATAATCAATTGCAAACAAGAGCTCCGATTTATCAAGAAATGAAACAGGGAAGCATTTTGATACTTTTTATCGGCTTGTTTGTCAGTTTATTATTCTTTATCGTCCAAGGAAGCATGATGTATTTGCGAGTTTTTACGAATTTAGAAGATAAAAAAATCCAAATTCATGCCCTTCATCGATTGGGACTGACAAAAAAAGAAATACGGCAAATTTTAAGTGCGGAAATACGCATCCTCTTTTTCGCTCCTTTTCTTATAGGGATGATTCATGCCATAATCGCCTACGTGGCATTAAGCAATTTATTGGGATCCAACTTGTTCGTCTATTCTGCTATGGTCATCGGAACGTATTTTCTTTTTCAACTGCTATATTATCAAGTAACAAAAAAGATGTATGAGCGGGCAGTCATCAATTCGATTAAATAAAAGCTAATCATACGTAAATGGAATCAGGGGTTCAGGTCCTGATTCCATTTTTGTTTTCCTTAATGATGAATTAGTTAATATGTACTATTGAAAGAGGAGTGATTCACTATTATCGCGCAACTTAATATAAAAAGAGTGAATTATGGTGTGATTTTACAGATGAAACCTCTAGATTCTTGTAATATTTTCATATAAAAGGTAAAATTATTTATTTGAAAGAGAAAGTACCAAACCTAAAATCGTCAATCCCCCCTTTTTCTTACATAAAGTTATATTAATATAATTAATTATTGGGAATAAAATGATTTATTGGAAAAAATTATTAGTTGGTTCAGTACAGATAAAATATGAAAAAGTTATATGATCGAAAGTTAGTGGGTAATCTGTTAATTACTTGATTTATTATAGTATTATATGCCTGGAATTATAGAGATTATTAGATTTTTCTCTATTTCTTTGTCCCTTTATATAGTAAACTCAGAATAGGTTCGTTAACTTTTAGCTGCTAGAGATGAGGTAAGTTTAATCCTATGAAAAATAAAAAGTTAAGGGCACTTCTTTATTTGACCATTCTTTTATTGATTGTTTTCATTCTTCTAAATATGTTTTCAACATATTTAAGCATAAAAAATTCTGTGCAAAAATCCGTTGCTAATCAAAACTTGGTAGCTGCTAGATCTATTGCCGACTCGATGGATATAGAGGCCTATCAGCGATTTCTCAATAACCAAGTAAAGAGCCAGGAATATAGGGGTATAAAAGCTTACTTAGAGGATGCCCGTGAAAAAATAGGAGCATTATATGTTTATACCATCATGATTGATAATCCGAGAGTGTCCAAGTGCATGATTACTGGGTTTTCTAAAGATCATAAAGGGGAATTTCCTATCGGTGGTGCATGTACTGTTCCGCCGGAGCAGGTCAAACAGGGGTATGAAGGCAAAAGCTTCATTACTGGGATTCTAGAAGATCCGGAGTATGGTGAGTATTTGACTGTGGGAGTGCCGATGAAAAATCAAGATGGCGACATAATTGGTTTTTTGGGCATTGATGTGAGCGCAGAAGATATTAATGCCATTAACGGTAAGGTATTGAAAAGCAGCATTGCCATTCTTGTTTATAATGGTGGATTTGTTATCATGCTGCTGGTTACCTTTTTTGTCATTCAAAAATGGTATCAAAAGGAACTGACACGTGAAGTGGGGGATACGGAAGATACGTATCAATCGGAATTTCAATCTCTCATTGCTTCAGTCCGCTCATTAAGGCATGATTTTTCCAATCATATTCAGGTGATACATGGACTGCTTAAATTAGAGGAAAACTCAAAAGCACTCGAATACTTAACCGGTCTTTCAAAAGAAGTGCATACAATTGAATCGATGAAATTGGATGTGACTCACCCGGGCTTATCTGTTCTGTTAGAGACAAAAAGGCTCTCGGCCCAGAATTATAACATCGATATTGAGGTTGATGTTTCACCCGAATCCTTCAATCGAATTAAAACAATCGATTTGATTAAATTATTATCAAATGTTATCGACAATGCTATTGAGGCAACAATTGAATTGTCAGAGCAAGAACGACGAATGAATATTGCCTGCAAAGCTGATGATGAAAAGTATACCTTTATGGTAACGAACACCGGACCAATGATTTCGGAATTAGATCTGGTGAATATATTCGCCAGCGGGTTTTCAACCAAAAAGGCACAAAAGGGCAAAGTCCGCGGACAAGGATTGTTCATCGTTAAAGACTTAGTGAACAGATATGATGGAGAGATTCATGTACAATCCACTGAAAAAGAAACGATCGTTTCGATGATCATACCCGTTAATGGAAAAATTGGCTAAATTGATCAAAAGGAAAGACAAAAAATATAAAGGTATGGTTCCTCAAATGCAGAAGGAATCATACTTTTTTTCGATTCTATTTACTGGATTATATTCCCTTCTCCCAGGGAGAGGGGCAATGGAGCTGTGAGCTTCAAAAGTATTTTTGGCAATTTTACACTCTGGCAATCTAGGCGATATAAAGATGACGATTATTACGGGGGAAAGTTGAATAAAAGTACCTGAATTGGACATACTGGGTAGATGTTTAGCTGCTTTCATCGAGATTATGATAAGATAGGGAAAAAATCATTTAAGGCAGTGAGATTGTGAAACAACAAAAAGGAAAACTTCTCGTTATCATTGGACCGACTGCTGTTGGGAAGACAAAGATGAGCATTGAGATGGCAAAGTTATTTAATGGTGAAATTATTAGCGGAGACTCCATGCAGGTTTATAAGGGGATGGATATTGGGACTGCAAAAATCAAGAGGGAAGAAACAGAGGGAATTCCTCATTATTTACTTGATATTAAAGACCCTGATGAACCATTTAGTGCGGCAGAGTTTCAGGAGCGGGCTAATGCTTGTATCGAGGAGATCCAAAGCAGAGGTAAACTTCCCATTATCGTCGGAGGAACAGGATTATACATACAATCGGTCATTTATGATTATCAATTTTCAGAGGCACCATCCGACCCTGTTTATAGGGAGGGACTCGAAAAACAGGTTAGGGATTTGGGGATTGATCCCATTTTTGAACAATTACGCAGCGTTGACCCGGAAAGCGCGAATCGAATTCATCCTAATAATGTAAGAAGGGTGATCAGGGCACTAGAGATTTTTCATTGTACTGGTAAAACAATGAGCGAGCAGCTGAATGAACAGCCTACAGAATTGAAATATGATACGTGCATCATTGGATTGACAATGGAACGTGAAAAGTTATATCAACGCATCGATCAACGTGTTGATGGCATGGTGGAAGAAGGGCTGATTCAAGAGGTAGAGTCATTTTATGAAAAAGGTTTGAGAGATTGCCAATCAATCCAGGCTATAGGCTATAAAGAAATCTATGATTTTTTTGATGGTAGGGCTTCATTGGATGAAGCGGTTGAGACATTAAAGCAAAACTCCCGACGATATGCAAAAAGGCAATTGACCTGGTTTCGGAATAAAATGGATGTAATTTGGTTTGATATGACCGATCTCGAGGGTTTTCCAAAAAAAATACATGAAATATCTGGATTTATAGCAGGAAAGCTTTTCAATGAAGGCGAATACATAAATTTAGAGAGAAAAGAGGAGGACTAATACATGAAACAATCAGTAAATATTCAAGATCAGTTTCTTAATCAATTACGTAAAGATGGTACGTATGTGACGGTATTTTTATTAAACGGTTTCCAGATTAGAGGACAAGTGAAAGGGTTCGATAATTTTACCGTTTTATTTGAATCAGAGGGTAAACAACAATTAGTCTATAAACATGCGATCTCTACATTTGCTCCACAACGTAATGTTCAGATTGATTACGAAGTGAAGGAATAATCATATATATGAATGTGAAAAACAGGTTTAGCTTATAGCGACCTGTTTTTTTTGCATGCACTTCTCTGTTCTTTTTCAAAGAATCGATAATTTTACGTACCTGATTTGAATATATATTAAGGAACGGATTATTTTCCGGGAAACCGCAGGAAATGACATTACCCCTAATAAATTGGTGAACGGGAATGGAGTTTGTCGAAACAAATCCTCCAAGGAAAAAATCCTGTCAGAATAAGTCGCTTACCAGGTAGGGATGGGGCTTAATCTCGAAAAGAATTAAACGAATTTTCCGATGGGTTAGTTTTGGCTATGCAGCATATGCCTATGACCATCATAAATCGAAAATTGTGGTGTTAGAGTTAGGGTCCAAGATGGAGAGGTGAATGCATTGGAACAACCTATCCGTATGAAAAATAACGGGCAAATCAATATTGTGTTTAATGCGGAAAACAGAAAAGCGCTACAAAAGGATCTGCCGATAAAAGAAATTTTGGTGCAGGAAATCCCCCACCAGCATGTGGCATTGAAAGAGATTGAAGATGAACTGAGATCGCTGGTCGGAATGGAAGAAATGAAACGGATGATAAAAGAGATATATGCCTGGATTTACATCAATAAACAACGTGAGGCAAAGGGGCTGAAAACTGGCAGGCAAGCACTGCATATGATGTTTAAAGGAAATCCCGGAACAGGGAAAACAACGGTTGCACGTTTAATCGGTAAGTTGTTTCAAAAAATGAATGTACTTTCGAAAGGGCATTTAATTGAGGCGGAGAGGGCAGATTTGGTCGGGGAATACATTGGTCATACTGCCCAAAAAACAAGGGATTTAATTAAAAAGGCCATTGGCGGGATTCTGTTTATTGATGAAGCCTATTCCTTGGGAAGAGGCGGCGAAAAAGATTTTGGAAAAGAAGCCATAGATACCCTTGTCAAGCATATGGAGGATCGGCAGCACGAATTCATTTTGATCCTTGCTGGATATTCGAGGGAAATGGATTATTTCCTCAGCCTTAATCCTGGCCTTCATTCCAGGTTCCCGCTTGTTATTGATTTTCCGGATTATACGATTGAACAGTTAATGGAAATAGCCGATCTGATGCTGCAGGAAAAGGAGTATCTAATGAATCGGGATGCCGAAAGGAAATTAAAAGAACATTTAATCATATTGCGTTCATTCCGGGGACCTATTTCATTTTCCAACGGACGTTATATCCGCAATGTACTTGAAAAGTCTATTAGGGCGCAGGCAATGCGGCTTTTACTGGAAGATTCATTTGAAAAATCCGATTTACTGACGCTTACCAGCCAAGATTTGATTTTCGAGGATGATGAGAAAGAATGACATGGAAAAGCCCGCCAAGATGGCGGGCTTTTCAAATTTATGTTTTAGGCACCCATTTCTTATTAGGAAGATGCCAATTATTGGTGTAAGAGAGGACTCGCAATATCGTGATGACGGCAAAGAGCGAATAAAGCTGCCATGACTGGGATAATACACCACTGCCTAAAGCCAAGCCTGCGATGATGGCCCATACTACGTAGATTTCTTTTCTGAAGACCAATGGCTTTCTTCCGGCTAGCACGTCACGGAGTATCCCGCCGCCGCATCCGGTTAATGCAGCTGATACAATGATGGCGCTTATTGGATGATTAAGTTCCACAGCATACATCGCCCCTTGGATGGCAAAGGCTGAAAGGCCAATGGCATCACTGAGGTTTCCCCATCTGTCCCAGTGCTTAGAAAGGTTTGTAGGAAAAACAAAAACGATGGTGATGGATACTAAAGCAATGACAAAATAGAAACTTTGATCCCATAACGCTGAAACAGGGACACCGATCAACAGGTTACGGATTGCCCCTCCGCCAAAGGCGGTTATGATTCCTAAAATATAAACTCCTAAAATATCATACTCTTCTTCCATGGCGATGATGGTTCCGCTAATAGCGAATGCAATCGTACCTATGAAGCTTAATACTTCCCATGTCATATGAATTTCCCTCTATGTCTTTTCGATTTTGATGGTAAAGCCAAATATGATTTTAGCATGTTATTGGAATTTTTAAAACGGTTAAAAGCTTCGTTTTGAGGAAATTTTTATATAATCAATTTTTTTGTTATGATTAACTGAAATCTACCAGAAGGTGGTGCATGTGATTTGGAAGAAGCAAAAAAGGAAACGGCCGTGTTGATTGGGTGTCAAACAACTGAGGCTAATGAACGTTTCGAATATTCACTCGATGAACTGGCTTCTTTGGCGAAGACGGCGAATGGTGAGGTTTTAATGACCATCTCCCAGAAAAGGGAAAGTGTCGATCCGGCTACATATATAGGAAAAGGAAAAGTGGAGGAACTTCGGAATCTGGAAGAGGAGCTGGAGCCGGATTTATTTATCTTTAATGATGAACTATCCCCGAGCCAGATTCGGAACCTTTCGAAACAATTGGATGCAAGGATCATTGACCGGACACAGCTAATATTGGATATTTTTGCTCAGCGGGCGAGATCCAGAGAAGGGAAGCTGCAAGTTGAACTTGCTCAGCTCCAATATTTATTGCCACGTTTGGTCGGACAGGGGACGGCGATGTCCAGGCTAGGAGGCGGAATCGGCACCAGGGGACCAGGGGAGACGAAGCTGGAAAGCGACCGACGCCACATCCGTGGGAAAATAGATGAAATCAAGCAACAATTAAGTGGGATAGTGAAGCATCGTGAACGCTATCGTGATAGAAGGAAACGTAATAAGACCTTTCAAATAGCACTTGTGGGATACACGAATGCAGGTAAATCAACGCTGTTCAACCGATTGACAGAGGCGGATTCATACGAAGAGAACCAATTGTTCGCTACATTGGATCCCATGACACGAAAGGCGATTCTTCCTAGCGGATTTACCGTGCTGTTGACGGATACGGTTGGATTCATACAAGATTTGCCGACATCTTTAATTGCCGCATTCCGTTCTACCCTGGAAGAAGTGAAAGAAGCGGATCTGTTGCTCCATGTGGTCGATTCCTCAAGTACAGATTACTTTAATCATCAGAAAACGGTGCAGGATTTGCTAAATGACTTAGATGTCCCTTCCATTCCACAGCTAACGTTGTATAATAAGAAAGATAAGATTCACACTGATTTTGTCAGGTCAGCAAGTCGTGCTTCATTGATGATCAGTGCCTATGAACAATCGGACCTGGATCAAATCATGGAAGAAATTGAAAAGTACGTGATTGAAGAAATGGTCCCGTATCATGTTTTCCTGCCGTCGAGTGAGGGTAAATTATTATCACAGCTGAAAAATGAAACCATATTGCGCACCCTCTCCTTTAATGAAGAATCGGAAAGGTATGAATGCAAAGGTTTTTGTCTAGCTGATCATCCAATAACCGGGCAGCTGGAGAAATATTCATTATAAAGGGGAATTTTGATGTATCAGCAGTTAACTAATGGAGAAGTGTTGAAAAGCATTGCCCAGGAAGTGGAAGCAATGATTTCTCCGTTACATAAGCAAGTGGACGAACGAATTGAAGAAAATCAATTCCGCGTATTACAAAGTTATCAAGCACATAGAGTGAGTGATTCCCATTTTATTCCAACTACAGGGTATGGATACGACGATATTGGCCGCGATACGCTGGAATTGATATATGCAGATGTATTTGGAGCGGAAGCTGGATTGGTGCGCCCTCAAATTATTTCAGGCACACACGCCATCTCCACCGCTCTTTTCGGCATATTGCGCCCAGGGGATGAATTGTTATACATAACTGGAAAGCCGTATGACACATTAGAAGAAATTGTAGGCATCCGGGGTTCGGGTATCGGATCTTTGCGTGATTTTCAGATCAGCTATAAGGCCGTTCCGTTAGAGGAAACTGGAACCGTTGATTTCGAAGCCGTCAAACAAGCCATTCAACCAAATACGAAGATGATTGGTATACAACGGTCAAAAGGGTATGCTACACGTCCTTCCTTTACGATTGATGAAATAAGGGAAATGATTTCTTTTGTAAAAGGCATTAACCCTGAAATCGTCGTGTTCGTTGACAACTGTTATGGAGAGTTTGTTGAGACACAAGAACCATGTCATGTCGGAGCGGATTTAATGGCAGGTTCACTCATTAAAAACCCCGGTGGCGGGATTGTGAAGACCGGAGGATACATTGTCGGTAAAAAGGACTTGGTTGAAGCTTGCTCCTATCGGTTAACATCACCAGGAATAGGGGCTGAAGCAGGTGCGTCGCTTTATAGTCTGCAGGAAATGTACCAAGGATTCTTCCTTGCTCCACATGTCGTGGGCCAAGCTGTTAAAGGAGCCATGTTCACAGCTGCCTTTTTAGAAAAACTCGGTATGAACACATCTCCTAAATGGGATGCGAAGCGAACTGACTTGATTCAATCTGTCCAATTTAATGACCGGGATAAGATGGTTGCCTTCTGTCAGGCCATTCAATATGCATCACCAATCAATTCACATGTGACGCCATATCCTGCCTATATGCCAGGATATGAAGACGATGTAATCATGGCCGCGGGCACCTTTATACAGGGGGCTAGCATTGAACTTACGGCAGATGGTCCGACAAGGGCTCCGTATGTTGCTTACGTTCAAGGCGGATTGACATACGCCCATGTTAAAGTAGCTGTATTGACTGCTGTGAATGCGCTAATTGACAAAAAGCTGATTCAATTGTAAATGAAATTAAGTTAGGTATGAAGAGGAATCCAAATACAATTGGATTCCTGTAAAAGCAATAGTCATAATATTTGAGTAGTAACAAATCATTTAATTTTTCTGAAAAAAACACGTCATAAAATGTAACATGATATTGACAAGTTTAATAACATGATATAAGATAATTTTAGATAAACAAAAGGAGGATGCTAAGAATGAGCGGCAACAACATTCGGCGTTCGATGCCTCTTTTTTCCATCGGAATCGTCATGCAGCTAACTGAGTTGTCTGCACGCCAAATTCGGTATTACGAAGAGCATCAACTTATTACTCCTATGAGAACAGATGGAAATCGTCGGGTTTTTTCATTAAACGATATCGATCGACTGCTTGAGATTAAAGACTTAATCGAACAAGGAGTCAATCTTGCCGGCATCAAAAAGATTTTCACTGTAAAGGAACAGAATTTACCTAAAACTCAAGAATTAGAACAAGCGGAAAAGATAAGACAGGACCTTAGTGACGAGGAGCTTCGCAAGCTTCTGCGTGCCGAGCTTTTACAAGGAAGCAAGCATCGAACATCTCTTCGACAAGGGGATATGTCCCGTTTTTTCCAATAAAAATATGATTAATGAATGATTATTAGGGGGAATAGAAATTGGCAAAGTTCACACGTGAAGACATCACTCGTTTAGCGAAAGAAGAAAATGTTAAGTACATTCGTTTACAATTTACTGACATTTTAGGGACAATTAAAAACGTTGAAATCCCAGTCAGTCAATTAGAAAAAGCACTTGATAATAAAATGATGTTTGACGGATCTTCCATTGAAGGATTCGTACGTATCGAAGAGTCTGATATGTACCTATATCCTGATTTAAATACATGGGTTATCTTCCCTTGGACTTCCGAAAAAGGTAAAGTCGCACGTTTAATCTGTGATATTTACAATACGGATGGAACGCCTTTTGATGGAGATCCACGTGCAAACCTAAAACGTGTACTTGCAGAAGCAAGAGAAATGGGCTTCACAGATTTCAATCTTGGACCTGAACCTGAATTCTTCCTATTCAAACTGGATGCAGCAGGCGAGCCGACTCTAGAATTGAACGATAAAGGCGGATACTTTGACCTTGCACCTACTGACCTAGGAGAAAACTGCCGTCGTGATATCGTTCTTGAGCTTGAAGAAATGGGATTTGAAATCGAAGCATCCCACCATGAAGTAGCTCCAGGACAACATGAAATTGACTTTAAATATGCAGATGCAATTTCAGCTTGTGATAACATCCAAACATTCAAATTGGTTGTTAAAACGATTGCCCGTAAACATGGTTTACACGCAACATTCATGCCAAAACCATTGTTCGGTGTTAACGGATCTGGTATGCACTGTAACGTTTCTCTATTCAAAGGCAACGAAAACGCATTTTATGATAAAGAAGGTAAATTGGAATTAAGTAAAACAGCTGAGCAATTTATCGCAGGTATCATTAAGCATGCTCCAAGCTTCACTGCGGTAACAAACCCAACTGTTAACTCATACAAACGTCTAGTTCCTGGTTACGAAGCTCCTTGTTATGTTGCATGGTCCGCTAAAAACCGTAGCCCACTAATCCGTATCCCAGCTTCACGCGGAGTAAGTACTCGCGTAGAGGTACGTAGTGTCGATCCAGCAGCAAACCCATACTTGGCACTTGCAGTTCTGCTAAAAGCTGGTCTTGACGGTATCAAGAACGACTTGACTCCTCCAGCTCCAGTTGACCGCAATATCTATGTAATGAATAAAGAAGAGCGTGAAGAAGTAGGTATCGTTGATCTACCAGCTACTTTATATGCTGCATTGGAAACATTAAAATCCGATGAAGTCATCAAAGAAGCATTAGGTGAACATTTACTTGAACACTTCATCGAAGCAAAAGAAATCGAGTGGGATATGTTCCGTACACAAGTTCACCCATGGGAACGCGAACAATATATGTCAATGTATTAATATCTCAAACCCTTGGCACCTCTGGTGTCAGGGGTTTTTTATTTTTGGTCAAAATACTTTTTAACTAACAAATTAATATATTGACCAAAAAACATACAACATTTAAGAAAAAAGAATTTTATGGATGCTACTTTTTCATGCCATAATATTGGTCAATCTCATGAAAAATTTGCAGAATATCCTCCGTTGTAGTAAATGGATTTAATAAAACAACTCTTAACCAACGGTTTCCACGAAATAAGGGAAGAGAGAAGAACGTATCAGTAATTCAATTCATAGTGAAGCTTTAATTTCATATCCCCTGATGTTGCCCTTATTTTTTTATTTTCTACAATTTGGAGTATCGTCAGCATTTTGGAAAAAACCACGTTAAGTAAATTTCGACAGAAAATGCTATGATTTTCACCCTGCTAAGAGTATTTCAATACAACACAACATCATTTGTGTTGTATTAGAATCTAAAAACATCAATGAAAATGGCTGCTAATGCAACACATTTTACCGAAATGATCTACTTTCACATACAACACAATTTAAGCTGGGGCTAAAATGATTCAAAAATCCTTAGCGTGTTTTTTTTCCGTTTCGCTGGCGGTACCCCTATATTCCCTCGGTGAGCATCCTATTTTTTCTTTAAAGCATTTTCCAAAATGACTCATCTGATGAAAACCGACCATATTCGCAATATTTCCAATCGGCTCTGCTGTATTTTGCAGCAGATCCACGGCTTTTGACAATCGAAATTCCATAAGATAGCGGTATGGCGTAGTCTGCATACTGGTTTTGAAACAGCGCAAACATTCGGATTTGCTTACATTTGCGCTCTTTGCAAGTTGTTCCAGAGAAATGACTTCAGCATAATGATTTTGTATGTACCATAAAAATGTCTGCATCCGCTCATTGACGACGCTACCGTTGCACACAGGAGGCAAACTAATATTCTGTGCCATACAAAGCCAAAGTTTGCTTAAAATGATAAGGACTTCATACGCATAGAAATCTGTTTTATTTTTTCCTAATATGACAAGCTGTTTCAGACAATCTAACGCAGTATTATGCCAATCCTTTCCCGGTGTTAAATGGTAAACAGGCAGTTGTGATTTCCCCGAGATTGAGGTCACTATATTTTCTGCGGGGCTACCCTGATAAAATTTAAGAAAATAGTCAGGAAATATAAAACTGTTATAATGGCATGTCCCGACTTTAGATACCAGATGCACAACATTTTTGTTGATAAAAATACCTTCTCCAACCTTTAGCTTGACAGCCGTATCTAAGGTTTTGACTTCAATATTCCCTTCCAAAACATAGATGAACTGCAAATCCTCGTACCAGTGTATCACCTGAAAGCCGGGATTTCTCGGGTAACTTCTTTCGTTCATAACATCTACCATAAGATAGGGAAAATCAGTTTCCGCATTTAAATTGATAGAGTTAATAATAACGTCTTTATCCGGTTTCATTTACTCACCCCTTTAAGTAGTATGTTTTGGCGATATTATGATAATATACGGCGATATATAAATATTTTCATTGTCGTTTATACGATATGATTATAGTTGAGAGGGCGGTTTTTATCAACGAATTGGATGGAGTGTTTTTATAAGAAGGAAATATTTTGAACTGAATTTACTCATTATCAGCTTGTTAAAGAAAAAGCGTACGTACGCAGAAAGGAGTGACCTATGGAGGCAGAAAAGAAACAACAAGCGCTTTCCTCGCCCACGATGTACCGGATTTTATTTGCCATCAGCTTGGGGCATTTGCTGAATGATTCCATGCAGGCTGTGGTGCCGGCTGTATTTCCGATTTTGGAAAAGTCGATGAATCTTTCGTATATGCAGGTCGGCTGGATTGCGTTTGCATTGAATATGACTTCATCCATTATGCAGCCGGTGTTCGGTTTTTATACCGATAAGAAGCCTGCTCCGTACTTATTGCCATTCGGGATGTTTTCGAGCATGCTCGGTATGATTGGTCTGGCATTTGCGCCAAACTTTTATTTTATCTTGCTATCTGTGTTGTTCATCGGTCTCGGTTCCGCTGTGTTTCATCCTGAGGGGGCACGCGTCGCGCATATGGCTGCAGGAGCGAAGCGCGGTCTGGCGCAATCTATTTATCAAGTCGGAGGAAATACAGGAACTGCGCTTGCGCCGATATTTACGGTGCTCGTATTCGTGCCGTTCGGCCAAAAAGGCGCTGTTTCCTTTACGGGTCTTGCGGCAATAGGAATTGTTCTATTGCTGTTTGTCTCAACTTGGTACAGAAAAGAACTCGAAACAGGAAAAACTCGTGTGAAGAAGAAAGCGACACAAGGCGTGGAAAAGATAAGTGCGGAGGTTAAGTTTGTCATTATTCTACTGATTTTCCTTATGTTTGCCCGCTCTTGGTACAGTGCAGGTATCAGCAATTTCTATCAGTTTTACTTAATCGAGCATTATGGGTTAACGATTAAGCAAGCACAATATTATGTATTTGCGTTCATGATTGCAGGTGCGATCGGCACGTTCCTTGGCGGCCCGCTCGCCGACAGATTCGGAAAGAAAAACATCATTCTCTTTTCCATGATCGGCTCTGCGCCGTTAGCGCTGCTTTTGCCGTATGTTTCGCTCGCTTGGGTCGTGCCTTTGTTCATTGCCATCGGTTTCGTCATTACCAGCAGCTTCAGCGTAACGGTTGTGTACGCACAAGAGGTGCTGCCGGGCAAAGTCGGCATGGTGTCTGGCCTAATTGTTGGTCTGGCTTTCGGCATGGGTGCGCTGGGAGCAGTTGCGTTCGGAAAGCTTGCGGATATGTACAGCTTAGGCTTTATTATGACCGTATGCAGCTTTTTGCCGCTGCTTGGCGTGCTGTCGTGGCTGCTTCCGAACGACAGGAAAGCTATATGATGAGGAGAAGCTGCTATGCGGCTTCTTTTTTTGTATAGGCTTGGGTTTCGCCCGGGGAAACCCCTCACTGCCTTTTATTATGTTCAAGTAAAAATCCTAAGCTTTATTAATCACCCTACTTCCTCTAAACTACTTCTTTATTTAACTGTCGCACAGTTTGTGGCAACTCTTCAATAAGTCTTATAGAACTATTGGGAGCGTTAGCTCCATAGGGCATAAAGGAAGACCACAATTATTGGTATCTTTTATTTGTTCAAAACAACAATAATGTTTAATAAAGCCTTGTTTTAAAATATTGTATTATGAGTGTTACAATTATCTTGAGGTGGTAACTTTGTTTATTTCTCCAATGCTTTTGCACAAAACAGAGAAACCCTTCGAAGACGAAGGGTTTATAACGGAAATAAAATTATCAAGACATAAATTATAAAAAACCTTAATAAATAAAGGAGAGCACATACTAACCATGTATAATATGTACTCCTTTTATCTTTTAATGAACTAACGCACCTGTTGGTTGAACAAGATTTTTTTATTAATGTTCTTTAATTGGCATAAACCCAAATTCTTGATGCAAAAAAAACAGAATGGTAGATGGAGGTGAATTAGGTACCTCTACCGCACTTACTGCTAACCAACTTTTCCCGGTTAGTCTGTAACATTTCTCATATTTAAGCCTTTTTTATTTATGCTGTAGGAGACGGGGATCTAGCTCCTTCAAAGCGAGTTGCTTTCCTTGGCAAAAGGACACCCGGAGTTGTACTTGAAGCAAAAACTTCTACGGTATCTCCGGCATTTAATTTCACTATGACACTAACTAATATAACTAGAAAGTATCATAGGATACATTTACATTCACAACTGGATTACCTACGTTTGAAATAGTATCGGTATCATTTTGAGTCTGGGCCTGAAGTTGAGCCTGAAGTTGAGCCTGAAGTTGAGCCTGAAGTTGAGCCTGAAGTTGAACCTGAAGTTGAGCTTGAAGTTGAGCTTGGAATTGAGCCTGGGCTTGAAGTTGAGCTTGAAGTTGCTCTTGTTTTTGTTGCTGTTGTTGAAGTTGGAATTGAATATTTTCTAATTTACAGTTACTATCATCATGATGGTCATTATCGCAGCGTTTTTTCTTCATACAACAATCATCATGATGGTCATTATCGCAGCGTTTTTTCTTTATACAACAATCATCGTGATGGTCATTATTACAGCGTTTTTTCTTCTTACAACAATCATCATGATGATCATTATCGCAGCGTTTTTTCTTCTTACAACATTCATCGTGATAAGACATAAAAATATCACTCCTTTTTTGCTATACTTTAAGTTACTTTTCAAGGTCGCATTCTTTTGGACAAGTATCCCTGTATTCCTATTATATGAACATTTTCAAAAAATGAATGAGCACTCTCCCTATTAAAAATTAAATGTAGAGTGAAATTTCAGAAATTATACTAAGAATGGTTTGCTCCGCATTCCGTCTTTTGTTGAATATATATCCTAAGCGTCTACCCCGTTGGGTAGGCGTTTTTTAATACCTTCTTTCGAGGTGCCTTTTTTAAACACATTTTTCCAAAAAACAAAGTTGCAGTTAGTGCTAATACTAGGAATGAAGATAGAACACCAATTAATGTATCTGCATATTGTCCTCGTTATAAATGTGGAGGATACCCAAACACATTTGATGTTGATTATAAAAAAAATAACAAATTGATAGATAGCATCCTTTCAAAGTATATGACATAGGAGGTGTGGAATTTGAAATTAAAAGTGGCTATGGATAGTGGCAAAGTATATTTATGTGAAAAAGATAATAGCTTACAAGAGTTTATGCAGAGAATGTTGTTGGACCTGATCAGATAAAATATATAACTATTGATAAAGAAGAGAAGATAATTATTAACCCAGTTAAAGGAGTTGTTGATTTCCTTTAAGAACTAACGGGGCAGGATAGTTGAATAAGGAATTTATATTCACATCTAGAATATACATAATTAGGGAATGTGATGGTGGGAACTTAACTGGATAAGGGCAGTATTTTTGCTCTGCTCCAATGAGCGGGGCAAGACAACTGTTATTAAAAGAAGATTACTTACGGAATAATGGTGACTTTGAATTTGATAAAACTGAGAATTAACGTCCGATGAACATATGGCTCTATGCTAAGTGGTGGACATATCTAGATTCTGATCACCTAGAAAGGAGGAGAGTGACCTTTTGAATACCAATATTCAGTCTCTTTGATGCATCGAACACGCTTTCAAGCATTGATAACAAATAGAGATTTTGTAGAACAATAGGGCTGATAAAAAAGTAAAGAGAGGGAAACCAAATGAAAAAGATTACAACGGGACAAAGCAACAGTGGCTTCTCCGAAGCAGGACTGCGTAGACTGCGTGAGGTGCTGATACGGCATGTCGAGTCCGGAAAAATCCCTGGACTCGTCGCCCTGGTCAGCCGGTACGGTGAGACGCATGTCGAAGCGATAGGGACGATGTGCCATGACGGTGGCGCGGCGATGCGCCGGGACACGATCTTCCGGATTGCTTCGACGTCCAAGCCGGTCACGATGGCTGCGGCGATGGTCTTGCTCGATGAGTGCAGGCTGCGGTTGGATGACCCAGTAGAGCAGTGGCTGCCCGAACTCGCCGACCGGCGGGTGCTGAAGCGGATCGACGGCCCGCTGGACGATACCGTACCGGCGCGGCGGCCGATCACAGTACGGGACCTGCTGACCTCCACGTTCGGGCTCGGCATGGATATGACGTCGCTGGGCACTCCGATCATGGGCGCGATCTTCGAGCAGGGGCTCACGCCCGATCTACCAGAGCCGATGCCCGAGCCGGATGAGTGGATGCGTCGCCTGGGCACACTCCCGCTGATGCACCAGCCCGGAGAGCGCTGGCAGTACCACATCAGCAACGATCTACTCGGCGTGCTCGTCGCCAGGGTCACGGGCCAGTCGTTTGAGACGTTCCTGCGCGAACGCATCTTCGACCCCCTGGGCATGAAGGACACCGGTTTCCACGTGCCCGCCGACAAGATCGCCCGGCTGCCGCCCCTCTACGCCCCCGACCCGCAGACCGGAGAGTTCATCGTGTGGGACGAGGCCAAGGAGGGGGGACGCCACAGCCAGCCTCCAGCGTTCCAGAGCGGCGGAGGCGGACTTTCCTCCACCGTCGACGACTACCAAGCCTACTTCCGGATGCTGCTAAATCACGGGATGCAAGGGACCGAACGGATCCTGTCCCGGCCCGCCGTCCAGCTGATGACCACCAACCGCCTCACGCCCGAGCAACAATCCGCACGAAACGCCATGGCCAGCAACAACGTCCATGTGTCATTCGGCCAAGGGCAGCACGGCGGCTGGGGATTAGGGATGGCGGTGCGCACCTACCGTGGTGACTACGCGTCCATCGGCCAGTTTGGCTGGGACGGTGGAACCGGCACCACGACGTACGCGGACCCGGACAAACAGCTCACCGGAATCCTGCTCACCCAGGTCGGGATGTCCACCCCGGATTCAGCGCGGCTTATCCACGACTTTTGGACCATGGTCTACCAGGCAATCGAAGACTGACATCGAGCCCGCGGCTGGTACGCCCGCCCTCAACCCACGACACCCAACGGTCAGCCCCCTGGCTGCCGATTGGAAGTAAAAGTTGCCTTTGGTACTTTGTTTAGCAAGATTGTGAGATATTGTTCTTAACAATAGGGTGCGTTAGTTCCATAGGATGTACTTAAGAAGACCACTTTTAGGTGGTCTCTCTTTTATTTGTTCAAAAATCAACATTAATCTATAACAAAGCCTATTAGAAATGGAGATGTTTGAAATGGCTAACTTAAAACGCAATATGATTGAATTGGTGAAAGAAGTAAAAGAGGGTGAAATTGTGACAGAAAAATATCTCACTCCTGTGTTCATCCCTTTTTCTGTTGTTTATGAAGCGCTTGATGATGCCTGATTATGCAAAGAAGTATGTTTAGAACACAAGTTCACCCATGGGAACGTGAACAATATATGTCAATTTATTAATCTTTAAACCCTTTGCACCTTTGGTGTCAGGTTTTTTTTATTTGGTGGGGTTTAAAATAATAGATATTAGCTAGAGGGGATTCACCCCTTTTTACCCCACAATTCATTTTAAAATGTCTTTAGTATAGTTTTCAAAGTTATTCATAGTATCCTTTTCAATCTTTATCAAACTTGTATTGGAGGGGAAAATCTATGGATGATTCTTATTATAATTTTTATCTTACTGCAGTAAAGTTCGTTATTCTGGATATCGAACTTGTCCTGGTGAAATATCGTGAAACTTTAAGAAATGAACTATTTCCGCAAAAAAAAAGAACAATAGAACAACCTACTATGTAGATAAGGGCAAATAAGCCCTTAAAAGTACTAATTAATATCCAAAATACCTGGGAGGGCAGCATGGATTGTGCGGTGGATTTCCACAAATTAGGTGTTGTGTATAACATTCGTTCACCACGGATTGAGTGTGAGGAAAGTAATGCTTATACGTGTTTACATGTTTATTGACAGTTGTAGTATGTGATGGATGAACAACAGGAATTACTGTGTTCGATACATTCGTATTAACATATTGCTGTGTTGGAGAGACTTGCGCTGGAGCAACTTGAGTAGGAAGTGTTTGCGTTGGGCAATGTTGTACTGGAAACGTAGGCATTGGACTAAAGGCTCCCATAACGTTGGAGTGTTTACCAGTTGATGCGCCCATTACTCCAGGTGCGTTCCCGAATGCTCCCATTACATTGTTGGATGCTCCCATTACGTGGGGGTTATTTCCTCCACTATTACGAAAAAACATTTATAATACATCCCTTCATTAAGATTTCATTACACTTGTAGTTTATGAAAAAAGGGTAGGTTTGTACTAATGAAAAAGCCTTTTAAGACAAGAATAGGCAAACAGAGAGATAAAGAGAATTTTTATGTTAAGGAGGGACATGAACATTTTAGGAAATGGACATGCCACAACGATTAGATAATCCTAAACAACGTATAACGAATTTAGAAACTAACTACAGCGAGGTCATTAAGGAAATATCAGTTATTAAACAAGGTCAGGATCAGATTGAAAAAACTGTTTTAAGCGTCAAGTTCTCAAAAAGATATCCTGGTTTCTCAAAATCAGACATTGCTGCAACATTTACTTAATATTAACCAGAAGCAAGAGGAAGTAAAAGGGCAAGTGCAATTAACGAAAATAGCAGCAGAAAAGGACGTCAAAGTAGCCAAGTTATCATAGCAAAAAAAGATACTAGTGGCTTTACTTTCTGCTCCGGGATTATTGCTAGCGGCTATTGAATATATACCGAAAGTCATAAGTTCTTTTGGGGGATAAAATTATGGAAAACGAAGGCATGCAACTAGTATTATTATTTGCTACTCTTTTGGCTCCAGTTGTATCAGCAATAGTCCAGGTTGTTAAACTGACCGTTACTTTACCAAACAACAAATTACCAATTTTAAGTTTGGTGATTGGTGTGGGAGTAGGTTCATTGGCGTCTCCATTCACTGATATGGATTTAACTTTAAGATTATGAGCCGGTGCATTTGCTGGCCTTAGTGGGACCGGATTTTATGAGTTAGTTACCAAAAGAGAAGGAACTTTAAAAATAAGCTGCCCATTGGGTGGCTTTTTCTTATTAATGTCAATTAAAAGGAGACGATGAAAAATGACTGTAGCATTGCGAACTTTATTAGATGGTTCAATTAAGAATATGGGTTCTGTATGAATTCAGTGGTGAAAGCATCAACCTTAGAAATGATTAAGCATGCCTATAAAGAAGGTATTTACGCACATATTAGCTCTGGTTATCGCTCCATGGAAGAACAGGGGGCTTTATTTGGCCAAGGTCGTATTTATAGCTACAAAGGTAAAAATTATAGCAATCTATTCAAGCCAAAGGTGACAAACGCTTTGCCAGGGCTATCTTTCCATAATTTTGGTGTAGCAATTGACTATTTCCTAGTAAGTGATGACGGTAAAACTGTCTTGAGGGCTATTAAAACTAAATGCAAACGGGAAACGTGTAGCTTACCAATGGTAAAGAATTTTGATTTAAATGGGGTGGAGATTGGACAGGCTTTAAAGATTATCCACACTTGGGAATGACGGGTGGATTATCTTATTCACTGATGCAAGTCGGTAAAAGACCAAGCCTTACTTTGAAATTTAAGACCGATGGTGAAACTGTTGTTACAGTCCCACCTAAGACTGAGGTAGTTTCTGAGGTTAGTAAAGAACCTTCCAAGAACAAATGGGATATGTTCAAAAAACGTTAAACAGCCGTTATAAAGCTGGTCTTGTTGTGGATGGTAAATGGGGAGCTAAAACTAAGGCTGCCATTGTCACTGTCCAAAAAGGTGCAAAAGGGAATCTTACATGGATCCTACAGTCTGCACTTTATTTGGAAGGATTTAACCCTGGCTCATTTGATTCTATCTTCGGAAAAGGTACTGAATCAGCATTATCTAAATTCCAGAAAGCTAAAAAGATAACTGCAGATAAGAAGGCAGGTAAAGCAACTTTCACTAAATTGTTTGCTGCATAAAAAAAAGCCTTTATTCGCTTTGAGTAGGGCTTTTTATTTATAGCTCTGTTTAAAGTACATTTACTCAACAAGTGCATAAGATAATTATAAAAACTGAAGGATTGAGAAAAATGTATTATGTTCCTTATATCTATCCCTATGAATATCAAAATCCTTTTTATGTTAATGTACCTATGTATAACTATGTAAGAAATCCTGATTATTGGAGTGTTAATAATGCTAACCAATTGGGTTTTTTACAATCATCAAACGGAAGAAATTATACTGAGGCAAAAGATTATGGATCAAAACCATTTGTAGTAAATATCAATGAAGCTTCGAAACAAAACACTACCTATCGTACTGCTATATGGACAGGAAAACAATTGCAAGTTACACTGATGAGTCTTAAGGCTGGTGAAGATATTGGTTTAGAAATTCACCCTAACGTTGACCAATTTTTACGTATTGAACAAGGTCAAGGGGTTGTTCAAATGGGGAATCGACAGGATAACTTAAACTTTGTAAGAAACGTTAATGATGATTATGCAATAATGATACCTGCTGGCACATGGCATAATGTAACCAATACAGGTAATATTCCTCTAAAACTTTATTCAATATATGCACCTCCTAACCATCCATTTGGCACTGTTCATGTTACCAAAGCAGATGCCTTGGCTTCGGAAGAAGGGCATCGGATATGGCAATAGATTAATCCTAAAAAAATACCCTTCTCCTTAACTTTGAGTATATTCTTCAGTGATATCATTAGTGTAATCGTTTAGGATTAATAAAGGCCCTTTTCGAATCGAGTGGGGCTCAATTTTTTTATAAAAAAAGTAATTGAAGTAAATACACTTTTAATAATCCTTTTAGCAATCATCACTGTCCCCTTCTCCTCAAAAGTGAGAGAGTTTATGTTAATTAGAAAATGAATGGAAAAAGTATAATTATGGTGCAGACTACACATGGTACCTCCATCATAAAAAGTCCTTCTCTTAGTGAGAGGGGCTTTTCTTATTGAACCTTATTTACTTTAATCCTAATTTGTGACCATTCATCAGGGGAGGGGTTTTCAATATCTAACCTTGAAATTGTAGCATTATAAGGTGCATTGCTATCAATCATTTTACAAAATCCTTTTGAATAATACTAAGGAACATACCCTAATTTCATGCCTTTAAATAATACTTCTACTGCGTAAACGTCATATATATTTTCTATATCTTTTTTTAGTTCAATTGAATCACCTATTTTTCTGTCCTTTATAATGCCAGTATACCGGCTGTATCAAAGACCGCTAAGTGTTTTAATATCACGTCAAAAAGCCTTATTTCATCACTATTAGTAAAAAAATCAGACCTTTTATTTTTTGATTATAATCTTCTCAAATGAACCTTTTTATTTCCTTTTACATACATTATCTAAGCAAACAGCCCAAAGTTTTTCGGTAAATCCAGGAGGTATTCGTATGAGAAAAAATTTCAAGCAATACGGTCAAACTCTCCATTTGGTTGGAGGGAACTTAGTATATATTTCTAATATGATTTATCCTATTTATTCAAATGGAACTATTTCTAATTATCAACAATACTGTTTGGATATAAAAAATGCAATAAGTGTTAGTCAAAGCAGTATACAGTCTCTTGAGACAATTTCTCCTCCGTATATTTTAGAAACGGAACATGGATTATTGATCAAAGCATTTAAAGATATATTAATTTGTCTAAACAGTTTAATACTAAGAATTAAAAGTGTAACACCCGCAGAAATAAAAGAAGCTGATATTATGAATGAAATTTCTATATTAAAAGTGATTCAACAGGAATTAACTGAAACTACACTGGGTTTGATTGAAAAGCTAAATTCACAAACAAGAAGGTGAAATGTTTTGAACCAAGGACCTGATGAAAATAATATATTGTATTCCTTACCTACTAATACTGCGGATAAGATTGATTTTTTTGGTGAAATGATTGTAAACATAGGGAATATTATCACTGTTATCGGGATTGCTGTAGAGGGCCAAGAAGTTGCAGAGGTTGAAGAAGTTGAAGAGGGAGTAGGAGAAGGAGAAGGAGCTACTAAGAATCCAAATACCACCAATTCAGAATCAGAGTCTAATGCAGGCTTTATATTAGCAATGATTGGGGGCTTATTGGTGACTATTGGAGACATGGTATCTACAGGAGCTACTGCACTCGCAATTGAACAAACAGCTTTATTAGAGAAAAAAGCAGAACAAGAAGCAAAGGAACAAAGTAGAAAAATTAAAAAAATGGAAAAACAAATAAATTCATTACATCAGGATATGAAATCTTTATTTTTGATTACCGAATCTCTAAAAAGAGAAGTGATCTTCTTACAAAACTTTATTTATCCCCATTTTCATCAACAGTGAATTTTGCAGTTATTAATATTAAATTCAATAGGTCGGAGGCAATAATATATGAATAACGATATTTCCTAGATTGGAGAAGCAAAAAACACCTTAATAGGAAGGTTGTTTACACTAGGAGGCTCAGTTTTATTTCTTATTGGTTCATTTATTGCAGTGGTAGTATCCTTTCAAGCATATAATAAACTTATCCATAATTATATAAATGTTTTATGATGTATATTTCACAATTAACTAGTAAGAATTGGCGCGTTGCTAATGTTTATGCAAACATAAATCCCGGCTTTTAAAAAAGAATATCTTTACAATTTACATTCGTTTTGCCCTTAGTCACTAACTTTTTTTCTCAATAAGTGTAGTATGAATAAAAATCTGGATATGGAGCATATCCGGGGTATCCATATTCACCGTATCCACCATAAAAGGGCTCTGAAAGAAATGCTCCACCAGCAAGCCCCCCTGCGAAAGGAAATCCATAGCTAATACCAATACCACCATAACCTCCAATGGGACCAACACTACCAATGTGTCCAACACCACCAACGGGACCAACATGTCCAACACCACCAACACCACCAACACCACCAATGTGTCCAACCCCTCCGATGGGACCAATACCACCTACAGTAATCCTCATTAAATCAACTATATTTATACCTGCATTTAATTCACACATTTCAAGTAACCCCTCCTCTATTTTTTAATTTGATTTAGAGTATGCAAAGATAAGGAAGAAGTTTAGGTTATTACCTAGGAATATCAACATTTTTTATGTTTTATATTTCCTGTTACGAACCACATTTAACACATTTACAATAACCCCTCTCCATGTGAGAAGGGCTTTTAAGGTAGATTATCTTTACAAATCCATATTCGCTCTTGTTCTTAGTCGCTTACTTTTTTTCTCAATAAGTGTAGTATAAATATGGGTCTGGATATGGTGCATAACCTGGATATCCATATCCATCATATCCATATCCATCATAGCCGCCATAAAAAGGTCCTGCAAGCAAAGCTCCAGCAGCAAGACCACCTAAAAAAGGAAATCCAAACCCAAAAGGTCTCCCAAATCCAAAAGGCCTTCCAAAACCGAATGGCCTTCCAAAACCTCCAAAGTGACCTCCACCACCAAAACCAATACGTCTTCTTAAATCGTTTAAATTTATATTTTCATCTGTGTATATATCATGCATTTTTAGCGATTCCTCCTCTACTCTTTATTGATTTAGAGTATGCAAAGAAAAGGAGGATGTTTAGGTTCATACCTAGGAATATGTACTGGGAAACTTCTACTCTGTAAAAATCTCGTTCCTTTTGAATGTAAGTAAACCTTGATGTTTATTTCATTGTTTTTCCTCACAATTAATAACTAATTGCATTAATTTCTGCGTGATCTATTTCCTTAATCATATTACTCGGGAATGATGGAACTCCTAGGTCAATACTACTCTTATTGCCAGATTGAACAGTAGTGGGTCATAAGAGCTGCGTATTAATGCACCTGAAAATTTATTATCTTCTGCTGCAACCTGAATATCTGTCGCATCCATATCACCTTTGTTGTGAATAAATCCGGTTACATTAACGCTTCCACCCCAAAAAGTAAATCATAGTGATGAAGAGTTTTAATGTAATATTTGGAAATCGCACGATTTAATTTATTGGTAAAAAGAGGAACTTGTGGATAGAGGAGGAATTTGTGTGTATCGTAATATAATGATTTTCTTATTATTCAATTTACAATCATAAAAACCCCTTTTTTATTACCGTCAGTCTTTTGGGGAGCGATAGCAACTTTAGTTATTTTAATTAGTTATCTTATATATTTTTATACGATAAACAGACTAAAAAACTAATAAAATAACTAAAATATTCCTTTTTTTAAAATGAAAAGGAATGTTTTTTGCGTGTTTAATATATAATTAGTTTTTGTTAATAAAAACCATTGAAGGTATTTTAGTTGAAAAGATCATCAATGGTAATAGCTTTAGGTTTAGCAATTTTAGGTGACGGGACAGGTAGTTCCATTCTAGCAAAGAATAAAGTTAAAGGAGTTACTGGTCAAACAAAGGCATATTGGTAATAGAAAAATAATGAAGGGATATGCTCATTGCATATCTCTTTCAATTAGGAGAAGATTGGTTTATGAAAAAATACTACATAGCTGCGTTATCAGTGTTCTTATTGCTTGGAGTTTTTTACTGGTTTTATTCTTCATCTCCACCTAAAGAATTAAGCACTTCTGATATGGTTGTTATTGAACAAGAACGTGAAGTAACGAATGTGGCTAATTATGGTTCGGTTGGATATGGATTGGAAAATTTAAAAGGTAAAGTTATCGATGAAGGAAGTACACTTAATAGTACAGACAATGAAGTGTCAGTTGTTGCCTCAGTAGACAACGACATTGATGAGGACAGAAAGTATGCTTTACTTGTTTTTGAAGATTATAAACAAGTAAAATTTAAAGTTAAAAATAAGGAGCAGGAAGTAAATAAATATTTCTTTGATATGAAACCTAACAGCTCCATAAACTTCAATGTTGCTGTTCCTATTCGTTCCGACTCCAGTGAATTGACTTTTGTAATCGTGCAAAAGCCAGAGTATATATTGAAGGAGCTCGATCTAATTAAGGCGGGAATTTTAGAACAAGTTTTAAGTATGCGGTATTCCATCAACAAAGCTGACAGCGGGAAAGATGTTAAAAAAGTAAAGGAAGTAAAACCTGATGCTATTGTGAAGGATGGATTAAATGAAAATATATCTATCACAAATAGTCAGGAAAAGTTGCAATCAATTATGACTGAAAAAGAAGGCAAGAAGCTTAAGCTCTCTGCCGGAAATGAGACGAATGCTCAGATCAGATATGCAATCATAGCTTTAAAGGATTGGGAGCAAGTTCCGGTCATAGATAACACAGAAGTCTTATATACCACTGTTCCACCAGAAACAAGACATCTTTTTGATTTTAATCTACCCGAAGTCGAAAGAGAGAATAATTTCCAACTCATCGCCTTCCCGTTTCCTTATGAAGTAAATGCTAATATTTATGAGAGTCAAGAAACTTTTGGTTCTTTTAGAGTTGTTATTCAAGATAAAAAATAAGAGTGCAAGCAATTCAGCTAGGCAGATATGAAAGAGGCTTATAATCTATTAAAATAAAGGATAGATAAACTAATATGATATTATTACAAGGTTTTCTTATAAGTGCAGTGATTGTTTATTGTTTATATCAAATTATAGAAAAAAAACAAAAAGACAAAAAAACTAGACAATCTTATTACTGGGTACTTTTCTTATTTTTCTTATTGTTATACTTTTTTAATGGTATAAATTAATGAACTATAAGAAAAAAGGAAAGTCTCCCTCAAGATAAGATATTTACTAACCCTGACAAGAACTTAGATAGTTTTTGTCAGGGGTTTTTCTTGGGGATAAGTCGCAACAGCTAAAAACCATCACGCTTTATTTAGAAGCCTTCTTCAAAACTTCCATACTATTACTTTATCACATGCAAAATGAATAAGTGTCCGTTTATCGTTCGCGAATCGTTCACGATTAGGCCACGGCATGCCATTACTTCTGATGTTTACACCCATATAAGTCTAACTACATGAATAATACAGACTTCACTATGGACAATAAAATAAGACTTTAAGATAATATTTTAAAAATGAATAGCTTTGGGAATATTCAATAGTTGCCTCAGGTGTTTTAATAGAGTGTTCTCATAGTTGACCTTTTGGGTAGTAATCTACAACAATTTTCTTATAATGATTTAAAAAGAATGCTCCCAGCATTATTTCTTTCTGGGAGCATTTTACTAAACAATTTATTTGAAAGGGTCCAAGAAGTGTCCGGCCAATTATTTTAATCTGTTATATTCCTCATCTGTTACTGGTTCCAACCATTCCGGCGTACCTGCAGTAATTGCAATGTGTTCAAACCAGCTGTCTTTTGTAGCACCATGCCAGTGTTTTACACCATCATGGGTGACAATAACATCACCGGCTTTTAAGAATTGAGCAGGTTTTCCTTCTTCTTGATACCAACCTTCGCCACCAGTTACTAATAAAAGTTGAAACCCATTACGATGAATATGCCAGTTATTTCTACATCCTGGTTCAAAGGTTACATTCCCAACACCAACATTTACTTTAGGATCTGCAATTAATGTCTTAAGATAACTTTGTCCAACAAAAAATTGAGCATATGCTTCATTTTTTTCGCCCACAGGGAAAATAACGCCATTTTTTACTTCTTCATGTTTTGCCATTTTACTACCTCCAATAACTCATTTTTTATTAATAACCAACTTGAATAGGCGAATTATCATTTCATTAACTGACTACATCAGATAGTGGCTAAATAGGAAAGGCAATTGCACCAGCAATACGGTAAGCATCGATTGAGGATGGTTTCATCCAACACACTAAACACTTAATATTCTAATTCTTAGACTGTATTGTTACCAATCCATTAGTTTTCCGCCTCTGAAAAATTTTCCGTTTGGTCCTTCAGATCCAATTGTTGCTAACCATAAGAATGACTCAGCTGCTTGCTTAGGTGTCGTTGGTGCAGATGGTCCACCCATCTCTGAGCTTACCCATCCTGGATCGACAGCGTTTATTTTAATATCACCTTTGACTTCTCCAGCAAGCAATTGTGTCAATCCGTTTAAGGCAAGCTTAGACAACTTATATGCTCCTACTCCTGGATATGACAATTGGCTCATCCCGCCATATTCTGAGGAAACATTAATAATTCTGCCATAGCCTTGTTTTTCCATGATGGGAATAAAGGAACGGATTACATGGTAAACTCCAAAGAAATTGGTTTCCATTGTTTTCTCCAGAATGGAAGGGTCCATAGCCACTAACTTTTTATCCTCATCCAAATACACGCCTGCATTATTAATTAATACATCTAATCTTCCATATCGCTCATTTACAGTGATCGCGGCCTGAAGAATGCTTTCTTGATTGTCTACATCCATTACCAGAAATGTTACGTCTAAATCTGACTTCTTAAGTTTTCTGGTAATTTTGTGACCCATTATTGGATCTCGACTTGTCAAGATGACCTTAAAACCTTCCAAAGCCAATTGTTTGACCAGCTCATATCCAATTCCTCGATTACCGCCAGTGACAAGTGCAACTTTTGTATCCTTTGACATTTTCCAATATCCTCCTTTTACGCCTGCTAATCCTAGGCAAGAGTAGATTATTGCACAATCTAGAAAAATGAAGGAATCAACCCTATTCCCCGAAGAATCTTTAGGAATATCCATTTATCACACTTCGTAGTAATTTATGATTAGTTACATCACTAAGTATAAGGGTTAGAGTAGACTCTAATTCAAGGGGGAATTTTATAAATATAATTTTTTTTTTTATTGGCTTATTGTTAACTTTAGATTAAGCCATTTTGTATCGTTAGATGAAGTGGGAGTAAAGCACATGCAGTGGTTTTGGAAAAGCATTGCTTTATTGGCACAGTAAATATCACTAATAGAGCAACCTATCCTACAAATTAGTTTTGAAGGATAGGTTGCTCTATATTAATTAAAATTCCCAATTTTACCGTTTTTATGAATATCTTCCGTTCCAGCCTCCAAGGCAGTTTTATAATAGTTACATTTAAGATTTATTAGTTCCATAGTCTTGTTCAATTCTTCCAACTGTGCTTCTACAGCAGCTTTACGTTCTAAGAACATGTCATATCTTTGCTGTAAGGTGGAATCCCCATCAGTACACCAATCAATGAAATTTTTAATTTCTTTAATAGGCATTCCGGTGGATTTAAGACATTCTATGATCTTTAAAGCATTAATATCGGATTCTTTAAACAGTCGTGTTCCGTTAGGTGTTCGTTCTACAAAAGGCAAAAGACCCTCCTTGTCGTAGTAACGTAAGGTATATGTTGTAAGGTCCAATTCTTTTGCAACTTCACTAATAGAATATTTATTCATTGCTTTCACTCCTATTCTCCTCAAGCATAAATTTCGAGTTAACTCTAAGACATGAAGCGATTTTATCATGGGTATTGCTGAGTGTCAAAATCACTTTTAAATAATGGAGATATAACTCATAAATGTGTTATTGTCCTAAATTACTGGCTGAATTGTCACCTAACGAATGAGAAAAAAGTATAAAAATTGACTTGACTTAGAGTTAACTATAAGGATTAACATTGATTTGCAAGAGAAAAGAGGAGGGTTAGAAATGAGGGAATGAAAGCTTTCAAACCTAATTTTTCATTTCTTCTCTAGTTATTTAAAAATATATTTAATTGGAGGGTTTTAAATGGTAACTGCTAAAGCAAGAGCTGTCTACGGTCCTGACAAACCGTTTCGAGCAGCAGAGATTAAAAGACGTGACCTAGATTTACATGATGTTTTAATTGAGATTAAATATGCAGGCATATGTCACTCTGACATCCATGTTGCGCACGGCGAATGGGGTCCCGTTAACTATCCACTTGTACCAGGACATGAGATTGCGGGAATTGTTACCGATGTTGGAACCGAGGTAACAAAGTATAAAGTAGGTGACCGTGTAGGAGTCGGATGTATGGTTGACTCCTGTGGGAAATGTGAGAACTGCCTTAAAGGGGAAGAACAATACTGCCTTAAAGGAAATGTTCTAACCTATGGTGGTGTCGACAAATATGGTGAGCCTACACAAGGTGGATATTCAACACATATCGTCGTAACTGAGGACTTTGTTGTAAGAATTCCTGATAACATTGAACTTGACGCCGCAGCACCATTACTTTGCGCAGGTATTACAACCTACTCACCATTAAACCATTGGGGAGCTGGTCCAGGCAAGAAAGTAGCGGTTGTTGGGTTGGGAGGTCTTGGCCATATGGCAGTCAAGATTGCACATGCTATGGGTGCAAATGTGACCGTTCTATCACAAACATTGAATAAAAAAGAGGATGGTTTGCAGTTTGGCGCAGATAACTACTTTGCTACTAGCGACCGAGATACATTTGAGAAGCTTGCAGGTTCTTTTGATTTAATCATCAACACAGTAAGTGCCAAGATTGATCTTGATGCGTTTTTCTCCTTACTCACCCTTGATGGCACTATGGTGAATGTCGGTGCTCCTGCAGAATCATTGTCCCTAAACGTGATGTCCCTTATCGGTCATCGTCGTTCATTTGCAGGCTCCGCGATTGGAGGCATACGTGAAACTCAGGAAATGTTGGATTTCTGTGCCAAACATAATATAGTTCCTAAGATTGAAGTAATCCCTGCTGATCAAATTGATGAAGCATATGAGCGTGTCTTAGCGTCAGATGTAAAGTATCGATTTGTTATTGACACTAGTACAATCTAAGTTACTAAATTACGATCTAAACTTCCTGTAAGACAGCGAAAGAACAATAATAGCAAACCTATAGGTGGATTATATAAAAAATAGATAAGCAATACTCCTTATCAAGCGAACTTTATAGTTAACTTGGTGCTAATAATCAGCATGTATATCCTGAAAATTAACTAGTTCTACATTAGGAAGGTGAAAAAATACACAGTAAGGGGCGTTATTCCACTATTGAAATAACTGGGTTTTAAGTCATGGGTGTTTGTGGTATCTCTAAAAAATATTGAAAAAAATGGGTGGAAAAAATGTCAAAGACAGATAACTATATTTTTGATTTAAGTAATAAAGTTACAAGAAAGTCTGTTTCATACAAAAACAGGTTTGGAATCAAAATTGCAGCAGATCTTTACATGCCAAAAGATTTTGATGAGACAAAGAAACACGCAGGGATTATTATAGGCGCGCCTTATGGTGGTGTAAAAGAGCAAGGTTCTGGTATTTATGCTCAAAACATGGCTGAGCGTGGTTTTGTAGCTCTTACATTTGACCCCTCATACAACGGATACAGTGGTGGTGAACCACGACATATTTCTTCTCCAGATTTATTCGTAGAAGATTTCAGTGCAGCCGTTGATTATTTAGGTACACGTCCATTTGTAGATAAGAATCAAATTGGTGCAATAGGTATGTGTGGTAGCGGTGGTTTTGCGATCAGTGCAGCACAGGTAGATAGACGCATCAAGGCAATAGCCACGGTCAGCATGTATGATATATCCCGTGTAGCAGCCAATGGCTGGAAGGATTCATTTACTGAAGAAGATCGCAACAGTATACTGGATGCAATTGCCGAGCAACGTTACGTGGATTTTGAGGCAGGCCAGCCAACGCTCGCCCAGCGAGGAGCACCTATTGGATTTGACGAAAATACAGACCCTATTGGTCGCGAGTTTGGCGAGTTCTATTCTACGCCACGTGGGTATCACCCGAACTCAATCACTCAATTTACCGTAACAAGCAGCATGTCATTTATGAACTTGCCTCTGCTTACACACATCAAATCGATTTCGCCGCGCCCGATTTTGTTTATCATTGGCGAGCACGCTCACTCACGATACTTTAGTGAAGATGCGTACGAATTGGCTGAAGAACCAAAAGAGCTGTACATCGTTTCAAATGCAGGACATGTTGATTTGTACGACAAGACAGATTTCATTCCTTTCGACAAGTTGGAATCATTCTTTACCGAGAATTTGAAGTAATGAACATAAACAAACGGGGGCATTGAACCAGATGGATTATGCCCCTGTTTGGTTTTTCCTGGCACTAAAATCAGTTTAATTTACGTATTTCTTCACAAAGTTAAAGAAGAAAGCCGATCTTCTTATTGGAACCTTGTAATTGCACAATTTCATAATAGCAAATAGCTTCGGACTTCTTAAGATAAGTAATATTAATGGGCAATAACCAGTTAAATTGCTGTTATTATTGCAGCTTCCTCATTTAGCAGTATACCCCCTGTCAAACAAAATAGAATGCCAAAGGAGCTGTGTATAAATGGATTATAAGACTTCTAACAATTCTTTTAGAACTGCCTTGTTGTTAGCAATATTTTCAGCACTAGGGCCATTTACCGTTGATATGTATCTCTCATCGCTGCCCCAAATGATGAATGATTTTAATACAACGGCATCTTTCATTCAAGCGAGCTTAACTGCCAGTTTGTTAGGGTTAGGTCTGGGGCAGCTCGTTGCTGGTCCTTTAAGCGATGTTCATGGCAGGCGTAAGCCTTTGCTGATTTCGATGCTGCTCTATTTTATTATTTCTATAGTATGTGCATTTTCGCCAAGCATCGGTATATTTATTGTTTTACGCTTCATTCAAGGATTTGTTGCTTCCGCAGGGCTTGTTATTTCTCGCGCGATTGTTCGTGATCGCTACAGTGGAGTAGAAATGGTCAAATTCATGGCACTGTTGACGATGATTAGTAATGTCGCACCATTGATTTCTCCTACTGCTGGAAGCACAGTGACTACGTTCACTTCATGGATCGGTGTGTTTATTTTTCTAGGTTTTTTAGGGCTTTTTTTAACAGGCATATCCATATGGGGAATAAAAGAAAGCTTGCCTGTTGAGCAGCGTGTTCCCAGCAATTTTAGGCAAGTATTAAGAAACTATGGTTCCTTGCTTCGAGATCGGAGCTTTATGGGGTATGCGCTTGTCAACGGCATATTGTTCTCTGGTGTGTTCGCCTATGTTGCCGGCACTCCATTTATTTATCAAAATATGTATGGCATATCGCCTCAACTGTTTTCGGTTCTTTTTGCCTTAAATGGGCTTGGGATTATTCTGGGATCACAGCTTGTCAAACGACTGGCAGGGCGGATGGACGAACACCGTATTTTTCGGAATGGACTGCTCTTAGCTTTCATCACTACCTCTGCGATATTGTTTGTCGTGCTAGTTCACGGACCATTTGTTGCGTTGTTCATTGCAATCTTCTTATTCGCAGCAGCTATTGGAATGATTGGACCGGTTTCATTTACACTGGCAATGGAATCACAAGGGCATATTACCGGGAGTGCGGCCGCCATATTAGGCTCTCTTCAATTTGCGTTAGGGGCTATCACTTCCCCTTTAGTAGGTATCGCAGGAGAAAATTCTGCCGTACCCTTCGGAATAACAATTTTTATGACAAGTATTCTGGCTGTTATCTCCTACGTTATCTTGGTGAAAAGGTCATCAACAGCCTCACAATACATGTAACTTTCAAATTTCCATTCTGTTTTATTAGGGGGGGAATCAAGAGGAAAAAGGTTTACTTATGTTCCCCTATGCCGTCTGCACATTGAAATGGTGGATACTTACCAAAGTCTTCAAATACAATCGTTTCACTAAATAAAAAATAGGAGGAAATAACATGCAAAAGGTTACACTGAACAATGGTGTTGAGATGCCGATACTCGGATTTGGGGTTTATCAAATTGATGATCAAGATGTATGCGAAGAATCAGTTAATAACGCCCTGATGGAAGGTTACCGTTTGATTGATACGGCTGCTGTTTATGAAAATGAAGAAGCAGTCGGCCGTGCCATAAAACGAAGCGGTGTGCCTAGAGAGGCAATATTTGTTACAACAAAGCATTGGATTCAGGATGCCGGTTATGAGCGTGTAAACAAAGCATTTGAAATATCACTGTAAAAACTGCAGCTGGATTATCTGGATTTGTATCTCATTCATATGCCATTTGGCGATGTCCATGGATCATGGCGTGCGATGGAAGAATTATATCGTGAGGGTAGAATCAGGGCAATCGGCGTAAGTAACTTTCTTAATGACCGCCTGATGGATTTAATCGTTCATCATGACATCGTTCCTGTCGTAAACCAGGTTGAAACACATGCATTTACACAACAAGTAGAAACTGCTCAATTTATGAAGGATCACCATGTTGAAGTTTTGGTCTCAATAGCTGAAAAACATCATAAATCCGTGGCTCAAGTGGCTTTACGCTGGTTGATACAAAGAGGAATTGTTGCGATTCCAAAGTCTGTTCACAAGGAAAGAATCATCGAAAACTTCAATATCTTTAACTTTGAATTGAGTGTGGAAGATATGGAGAAGATTGCTGCGTTAGACACCAAAAAGAGCTTAATCTTATCTATCCACGATCCTGAAAACGTGGAACGGCTCAGCAACATGAAATTTCATGACTAATTTCGGGAAGTAGCAGTATAGCTGTTACTATCCACAATAAGGATATAAAAATATTATAGGTGGAGGAATAAAAAAGTGAAATAGCGGAGATAAATCAAAGTCTGGATGTTATTGTAAAACCTGTTGATTTATCAAAAGCACAAAATGTTCACACATTTTATGAATCATTAAAAAATTATGAGTTAGAAACATGGATTAACAATGCCGGTTTTGGAAATTCTGCTTCTGTAGGAGACCAAGATATAAATAAAATTGAATCAATGCTACATTTAAATATTGAAGCACTAACCATTCTTTCTTCACTGTTTGTGAGAGATTATCAAAATGTGGAAGGTACCCAGATTATTAATGTTTCTTCAGCAGGTGGCTATATTATGATTTCAGATTTTGTGACTTATTCCGCAACAAAATTTTACGTAAGTGCGTTCACAGAAGGTCTTGCTCAAAAATTAAATAGTAAAGGTTCAAAAATGCAGGCTAAGGTTCTAGCCCCAGCTGTTACGGATACAGAATTTGAACTGCGTTCGTTGGATATTGATGAGTATAAATATGAAGGAAAAATTCCTGAGTTTCATACATCAAAAGAAATGGCTGGTTTTATGTTAGATCTGTATGATAGCAGCAAGACTGTAGGCATTGTAAACGAATCTACTTTTTAGTTTCATCTGAAAGATCCGATTTTTCCGTTCAGGGAATTCAATAAGTAGTAAAGCTTAATCGACTTTTTTTTAATATATGTAATTCGTAAGCATGCTTTTATCATCGGAATCACCTCTAATAAAGAAGGGTTAACCAATTGATTAGACTGATCGATTTTTATCGTTTAGTCTATTTTTATCAATAAGATACACGCTTGTCTTCTAAAATACATATTAAAAGAGTGCGAAAGGAATTTGGGATTTAACAGAAGAGGGAAAGAAATTAGATACATTGAATAAAGATGAATAATTATATACTATCATGATTAGACAACCAGATTTTGTAACAGAAGAAATAGTAGAGAGAGCATTTGAAAATGTAGAAAAAAAGAAACCACATCCATTTCTGAATGATGTAAAGTTCGGTACATTTCAAGATGGTTTATCTGTTCAAATGCTTCATGTAGGTCCATATGATGATGAACCTCAAAGTTTTAATTAATGAATGAATTCATAAAAAATAATAATCTTGAGAGAACTTCATTACAACATAAAGAAATATATCTTTCAGATTTTAGAAAAGTTGAACCTGAAAAATTAAAAACCGTTTTGAGATATAAGGTTAAGCCAATTGAATAGCATAATCTCTTAACTCCTAACATGAATTCATTATTTAATGTAGAAAAGATGTTAAGTAGTGTACTTAAAGTTACAGTCATCCATAGGGTGCAATAAAGGAGACCGTAAAAAATGAAGTGAACCTATAAAGTTTTCCATAATCGGGTGTGATTGTGGTTGGGTGCTATGTTAATATGGCTCATAGTTAAATGAGGGTGTAAAAGAGGAACTGACACCCCACCCTTATTTTATATGTTTTACCTATTGAAAAACATTAGCATCTATTATTAGGGGTGCTTTTCTTTGCAGGGAATTAGTCCCTTTTGTCAAATTAGTTAACAAAGGGGATGAAAAAATGAATGATGATTATGAGAAAATCGGTATTTTATTATCCAATATGACAAACGAATTAGTGTCGAGTAGAGTAAGGGTTAGAGCTATAGTAGAATTACTGGATGAAAAAGGACTAATAACCCGCGAAGAGTACGAAAATAGATTTAAAAAAGTTTTTGAACGAGATGCAATTTCGTATAGAAATGATCTATTGAAAGAAGTCAAAATTGATGAATAAAAGGAGAAGGCATCCATTAATTTGGGTGTTTTTTTATTGTGGTGAGAACGATGAACCATGATGAGAAAAAGAAACCGATTAAGAAGTCAGTGAAGCTAAGCCTTAGAAATCTGGAAAATGATTCAATTTGAACTTATTTGTCACGAACTTAAACGGTTAGTGGACGATTATTACAAATGCGACAATCCTGACATCAAAGTAAAGATACTTTGCGATATCAAACTTTTAAGCGAAGCTTTGTTTCTTAGTGATTTGTCAGATTGCGAAGACCAAAAACTTACATATCCCACGGTTTGCGTCAACTCTACAATAAGCCTTATATACCAATAGCTACAGGATTACAGGTACCACCGGAACCACCGGGGCTACAGGAATTACGGGAGTGAGCAGTCCATATAACAAACGCTTCAAAACACACAGACTCTTGCGGACGAATCGGATGTAAAATTTCAACCGCATCCACTGAAACCTGTTACACATTCTCGTCTACTGTGTTTAGCAGCTGAGATGGAAGCAGCTTGATCCACTTCGCTTAGCAACCGTCCTCCGAACAACGTATTATGGTTATTAAGTCGTTCTAAAAAACCCTACTTGAACGTAGTACACGTGACTCTTTACAAAAAGTAGTTTCCATGTTATCTCCCCATTTTCATTAACCAAATATCTCGTAATAAATATTAGGTAATAATATTCAATAAAAATTTTATAGAACATGGGTATCGCAATTAATTAGGAATAATGGATTTCATTCATTGAACGAAGAAAGGTAAGAATTACTAACTCAGTAAGCAAATTTCAAGATTACATGGTTGTCCATTTCGATTATTCTAAGTCTCTTCATTCAATTCAGAAATATTGTGTATCTACTACTAAATGGGATTAACTTTCATCTTTATTAATTTCAATCAAAAAAACGCCCCCCTGACATAAATTCAATCATCAGAGCGTCTTCTCCATAGTTATAGATTCTAAATAAAAATTAACCGAAATACGCTTTTATATATTAATACTTTACTCCACTGCTTTCTTGATTGTAGACAATTTCTTTTTTTTCTCGCCAACGATAAAACATTTTCATCAAAGGCATAATTAAAACAAAGATGAACAGTACCTGAACATTTGGAACATCGAAACCTCTGCATTAACTGTATCAGCTAATAATACCATTTGATCTATGCCACCTGGGGCTGTGCTTAGGAAACTTGCAGTCAATGTTGTGTCCAATGCAAACGACATTAGGAAGCTTGAGCCAAATGCTAGGGCAATGGATATTGATTTGGAGTGCGAACCGCTGGGCAGATTTGCATCGGGCAAAGAGGTCTATTTGAAGGATATTTGGCCGAGTTCCGAGGAAATTTCTAGCCTAGTGGATTCTACGATTTCATCCGATTTATTTCGAGAAGCCAATGAAAATGTGTTTGAAGGCGACGAGAGATGGCAGGGTTTAGAATATGATGATCATCCGATTTTTAGATGGGATGAGCAATCCACTTACTTTAAAAGCATCCCCTTCTTCAAAGCGAAGATCGATGAACACCAACCAGGAGATATTCACAAAGCGAGAGTCTTGTTAATGGTAGGTGATTTCATCACTACGGACCATATTTCGCCTGTCGGCCACATTCCGTATGAGAGTACCACCGGACAATACCTTGTTGAGCAGGACGTCGAACTCGCCAATTTCAATTCTTACGGTTCCCGCCGAGGAAATCATGAGGCACTTGTCAGGGGAACCTTCGCCCATCCAAGGCTAAAGAATAAACTTATAGATAAGACAGGCGGTTTTACTCTCCATGTGCCGAGCGGGGAGGAAATGGATGTCTATTCCGCAGCCATGAGCTATCAACGGGAAAATACGCCGCTGGTTATCTTAGCCGGCAAAGAATATGGAACAGGGAGTGCAAGAGATTGGGCCGCTAAGGGGGCCTACCTTCTCGGCGTCAAGGCAGTCATCGCGGAAAGTTTTGAATGGATTCACCAGAGTAACTAGGTCATGATGGGGATTGTGCATCTTCAATTTATGCCTGGCGAAAACTATGAATCGATGAATCTGACTGGTCTAGAGAGCTATTCCATCATAGGGTTGGACGAGCCGCTCAGTCCGTTCCAAAATGTGAAGGTTGAAGCCATTAAACCGGATGGCTCAAGGACCGCGTTCCAGACAGTATTGCGTTTGGATACCCACATGGAGATTGAGCTTTATTTAAAAAAGGGTGTTTTTCAAAGTATCCTAGACCAATGGGAAGAGAGATAAGAAGTTTAGCACGGCATAAAATCCAGAATCAAACGCTCCGCCTAACCTTCAAAAAGGAAAAGAGCGTTAATCCTTATGTGATCAACACTCCCGTTAGTGCAGTAACATTCATGTTACTTTTTTAGATTTGATTTCATTAATTGTGAAATCTGATGTTCATCCGTATTTGAAATTTGTTCCAGTTGATTAAAAATTAACTCTTGTCTTTGCAATGGATGATTTTGACTTAACTTTGCTTTCCCTTCTATATAGTTGATTTTTATTTTGAATCCTTGAACTTCTTTGTTCATACCAGCGAGAAACTCAGCATCTACATCTTGCAAACTGTATGAACTGTCAGGAGCTTCGTACTTCGATACCATATCATGTAGGGCACTAATTAAATCATGTTCATCCTTTTGCAGTTCGACTTCTCCGTAAACATGAAAGGTCAAATAATTCCATGTTGATACTGCTTTATCCGTCTCATACCAAGATGGAGAGATATAACAATGAAGGCCATGGAAAATAGCTAAAAGACGGTTTGATTTTTGATGTCTTTCTAAGATAAGTCTATATTCATGACAACTTCTCATCTATACAATTTAGTCTTTTATAAGCTAACTTTCATGCAGTTAGCTTTTCTCTGTTACAGCTCCGTTTTTTGATACGGGAGCATTTTTGCCTAATATAACAGAAAAGACAACAATCACTGCTATTACAAGAGTGAAGATTGTGATGGATTCATCTAGAAATACAGTTGCAAAAAGAATCATCAAAAATGGTTGTAAATATTGAATCTGACTAACTCTTGCTATCCCGCCCATAGCCATTCCGCTATACCAAGCAACATAGGCTAGAAATTGACTAACCACTGCGAGATAAATAAAACTAATCCAAGCTTGTAAAGGGGCATGAATCATTTCAGATGTCAGGTTTAGCCCAACTGGAATAATGAAAAATGGAGCACCGATCATAATTGCCCAAGCAATCACTTGCCAGCTACCTAATTCTTTCGCTAATTCTCCCCCTTCTGCGTAACTAAGTCCCAGAATGACCACTGCTGCCAGTAAAGCTAAATCGGCAATTTGCAATTGGCCGAACCCAAGATGAAGTGCATACATAATTACCGCTAAAGAGCTGATTATACTTGAAATCCAGAATTTGAGAGATGGGATTTCACCTGCCCTAAATATAGCAAATCCGGCTGTCGCTAACGGTAACAAGGCTAATTCAACAGCTCCATGCGAAACAGGCAAGGATTCCATTGCCCAAGAAGTGAGGAGAGGAAATCCTAAAACTGCACCAAAAGCAACAATGAGTAGACGTTTGAATTGACGAAGAGAAGGTAGTTTTTCCTTACGAAAAATTAGTACAACGGCTACTAAAATTGCGGCTACGACTGTTCTTCCTAAACCAACGATCGCAGTTCCAAAATATTCTACTGCAATACTTGTAGAAGGAAGTGTTAAGCTAAAACAAATGACCCCCACTAATCCCAAAAATAATCCGAATTTTTCTCTTTTTTCTCCCTGCATATTTTCTGACCCCCATACTTTGTACCACATCTGTACCGTTTTTTTTCTTATCTTAAAAACAGTTTTGATATAATTAACATACTATGAGTACATTCGATAAAAATAAACCATTTTTTTACCTATCTGTCCTGGTACAATTGGAGGGAGATCATTAAATGAATTCAAAATATATAAAGATAATGGAAGACATTAAGCTTCGACTAGAAGATGGTTCGCTAATTGCAGGCAGTAAACTGCCTTCAGTTCGTCAGTTATCTGAGTATTTTTCATGCAGCAAAAATACGGTCATTAAAGCATACGTAGAACTTGAAAAAGAGCATTTAATTTATTCTGTTCCTAAGAGCGGCTACTATGTTGTGAATGAATACCAAAAAGCGACGGAAGAAAATGATGTGATTGATTTTTTGTCTGCCGGTCCAGATAAAAATGTTATGCCTTATGTGGAATTTCAACATTGTATGAATCAAGCAATTGATCATTATAAAGAAGAGCTTTTTACATACTCTGATCAACAAGGGCTTTACTCACTACGAGTACAGTTGGTGAAATATCTGCAAAATTTACAGGTTTTCACTCAACCAGAAAGATTAGTCGTTGTATCTGGCTCGCAGCAAGCCCTTAATTTATTAGTGTCTATGCCATTTCCAAATGGAAAAAACAATATTCTAATTGAACAGCCTACTTATTTCGGATTCATTGAGTCGATCAATCTGCATCAAACTGCTACTTTTGGAATTGAATTATCAATGGAAGGGATTGATCTTGATCGTCTGGAATACATTTTTCGAAATAATGATATAAAATTTTTCTATATTATCCCGAGATTTCACAATCCCCTTGGACATTGTTATACGAATAGCGAAAAGAAAAAAATCGTTGAGTTAGCTGAAAAATACGATGTATATATAGTGGAGGATGATATATTAGGAGACCTTGATCCAAATCCAAAATCAGATCCTTTATTTTCTTTTGATCCTTCTGGGAGAGTGATCTATATTAAAAGCCTTTCGAAAATTTTTCTCCCTGGGTTAAGGATTGGTACTGTCGTTCTTCCTGCATTAATGATTAACAATTTCATACGATATAAATTTAGTTCGGATTTTAATAGTTCAGCACTTTCTCAAGGTGCGCTAGAAATCTATTTAAAAAGCGGTATGTTTAATAGCCATCTCAAAAAAGTCAAAGAGGTATATAGGACTAAAATGCAAATCCTTCAAGAAGCATGTCAATTATTGCTGCCGGCCAATACTTCTTTTTCAAAACCGACTTCCGGATTCTATCTTTCCATCAGTTTGCCCGAAAATGTGAAAGCAAAACAGGTGGTTCATATGTTAAATGAGCAGCATATATATGTTGATGATGCCTCAAGGATGTTTTTAGCAGAATATAAAAAGGAAAATCTCGTCCGATTATGCATCTCACAAGTGAACGAGAGTCAAATTAAACTAGGGGTAGAGCGATTGGCTCACTGTATTGCTTTAATTGACAGTAGAAAAAAACATATTACTCCAAATAACTTTTTACTCATATAGAATTGGTAAGTTTTTATAGAGGGCAGCATCAGAGGATTATACGGATTTCCAAGCATATATCAAAACGGTTGATTATCTAACTTAGAATTTGAGCGGTCATTCGAAACATATTTACTTACTTCTAAAAACTGTTAACTATCCTTTGATGTTCTTTTTGAAATAGGCCTATATGTACTCTCCCATCAAAAAAGGCAAGATAAAGGGTTAAAGCTTGAAGAATGATTGAAATATTCAGTATGTTTTCTGAGAAGTCTTTGAGGTACCCTAATAAACCTGCAATAATATACTATATACCAATTGATTTTAAGATGTAATATTTGGGTTACTTGAAAGGAGTTTTCCTCATGAATATTACATCTTTTTTAATTTACTGTTTTATTGTAACTTTTACACCAGGACCTACTAATATCGTGATATTATCCACAGTGCATAATATGGGGACAAAGAAGGCAATGGAATATACGTATGGAGCAACTATTGCTTTTGGTTTATTACTTGTTATTTCTGCTATGTTGAATACTATGCTAGTAACGATGATCCCAAAAATTTTGATCGTTATGCAGATAATCGGAAGCTTTTATATGTTCTATCTCGCTTATCAAATTTACAAAATGGATACATCAAAACCAAATGTAAACCGAACTGCCACTTTTATGTCAGGCTTCCTTATGCAGTTTTTAAATCCTAAGGTGGTTCTATTTACAATGACTGTAATTCCCAGCTTTATTATGCCACACTATACTGCAATGCCTGCAGTGACAATAAGTGTTGTTTCTATAACTATTGTAGGATTTTTAGCATTTATTACATGGGTTCTTTTCGGTACGATCTTCAAGGAGTTTTTGCAGAAGCATGAAAAGTTTATTAATGCCGTGATGGCAATATCTTTAGCTTATTCTGCTATAATGATTTGGCTGAAGATAAGGGGTGAATTAAATGGACAAATTTATCTATAAAAAATCTGCAGGTATTACGGCGTTGTCAGCCAGCATTTCTGATTTTACGTATAAAAAGCACTCTCACAAATAAAAAAAATCAAGAAAAATAGAATTCGCTAAAGATCACTTGGGGAGAAAGAAAAGATCATTCGTTACGAGGGTGCTTGTGAAGGATTAATAGGTTGTAATTTTGGCTTTTAATGGGTTTTAGTAATTTTAAAGCATCCTGTCGAGGATGTTTTTTTATTGGAATAAATACACAATGACAAAAACTGTGATGTTAATTCCTGTAGACTGACAATAAAGTTGTTCCATTTACAATAAAGTCATTTAATTTTTAATAAAGCTGTTTAAAAATTAGCTTGTTTATAAGGCGAGATTCTGATATGATTATTTGAAAATTTTTAAGGGGTTTAGAGAGGGTGAGTCAATTGACTAAAAAACTTAGACAATTGAAAAACGTTTCAGTGGTCCAAACGCTTCTAACTTAGAAAAATAATTTAGAAGCGAGGAATAGTTATATGAAAAATCAAAGAATCTTTAATAAATCATTTCTTTTTTTATTTACAAGCAACTTATTAGTTTTTATAGGGTTTGAAATGTTGCTTCCTATTTTGCCAGCCTATATGTTAAGCATGAATGCATCTTCCATTCATGTTGGTCTAGTAACAACATTATTTACGATAGGTGCTGTTCTAATCAGACCTTTTGTAGGTTACTATTTAATTGATAACCAACGGAAAAGTCTAGCCATTTGTGCAAGTGCAGCTTTAATGATTATAACAATGCTGTATCCATTTCTTAATATTATATGGCTTCTTCTATTGTTACGACTTTTCCATGGTGTAGCGTGGGGAGTATCGACCACAGCTAATAGTACAATAGTAGTTGATTTAATTCCTAAGATACGATTAGGAGAAGGAATAGGGTATTTTTCTATATCCACAACGGTAGGGGCTATCATTGCACCAAGTATAGGTATCCTTATCTATGACTCTTTTTCCTTTGATATTTTAATTTGGTCATCAGTAGTACTGAGCCTATTGGCAGTAATTGCGCTTCAATTTGTATATTCACCTACCAGTGTAAAGCGTGAGAAGAAACCATTTCGATTATTGGATATGATTTTTGAAAAAGATGTTTGGTTCCAAGCGTTACTGACGGTTATTACAACACTTGGTTTTGGAGCGATCATTACATTTGTCGTTCTATTTGGAAAACAAAAGGGATTGGATCATATTTTTCTATTTTTCCTTATCAATGCAACTGTCGCTACATTACTACGTCCGTTTACGGGAAAATGGTATGACAAAAAAGGACCTTGGTCTATTATCATTATGTCAGCTGTGTTAGGATTTTTGTCACTTTTTATACTTTCTTATGCAACAAATGATATTCAACTTATCATTGCGGCGATTTTATTTGGGGCAGGTTATGGAACTGTTATGCCATGTTTACAAACGTGGACAGTTCAAAATGTAAGAGAAGAAAAAAGAGGCGCAGCCAACGCAACCTTTTTTTCCAGCTTTGACGTTGGTGTTGGAATTAGCGCATTTGTATTAGGTATTTTAGCTGAATGGATTAGTTTAGAGATGATCTTCAGGTTTGTTAGTCTAAGTTTTATTGTTGTTGCAGTTTTAGTATATAAGGATTATTTAATTGAAAAGTCAAGGTATAAAAATATATAAATCGATGAAAACTATCCACCTTTATGTTAATAGAGGTGGATTTGTTTGCAAAAAAGTGAATGATAATATGGCTTTTACTTAAGAAGGCTATTCAAGAAAACAAACCTTTAATACCAATACACTAAACCTGCAATACATCTAGTTCATCTCGTGCGCATACAGGGGGTGCTTAAAAAGCAGCTGTTGGCCTAGCCGGCAGGACAAGCGTCTAAGAATCAGTGCTTCCTTTTTTATTTCACCGATTTTCAGTAATTTTCTTACCCGCATAAGTGCTTTGATTTGTGAATCTCAAACTTTGGATTAAAAAGAGGTAACTAGCTCCAAAGCTTATATCTGTTTTCGTAGGTGCGAAGTTTGGGGAGTTTAAGTTATAATAGTAAAAGCATCCGTCTATATAGGATAGATGTCAGTAAGCTTCTTGATTAATACATAAAAAGGATTGGTGAACTAGTATGGCAATAGTTGATGTAACGGTTATTCCTGTCGGTACACAAACTCCAAGTGTCAGCAGTTATGTGGCAGATATTCAAAGAGTTTTAAAACAATATGAAGAAAAGGGAGAAATTCGTTTTCAACTGACTCCCATGAATACAATCATTGAAGGCGACTTGCCTAAGTTGTTTGAAGTGATCCAAGCGATGCACGAAGTACCTTTTGAAAAAGGTCTTGCTAGAGTTTGTACGAATATCCGAATCGATGACCGTCGTGATAAAGACCGCAAGATGGAAGACAAAGTAAAGCGAGTGAAGGGCATGCTTGAGGAATAACAGGTTTTGTAAGTAAGAGGATTTCGCAGTGAAATGTATAAAAATAGAGAACTAAGCATTAGATGACCTTTTTGGCATTTGGATGGAAGCAGTTTTAAGTTCTTTGTAAAATAGAAAAGGATTATTATCTATATTAGATAATAATCCTTTTCTATATAGAGTTTCTTGTTTGATTTTTGTATTTGTGAGAGTTCTATCAAAGTAAGGGGGACAGGTAGAAAGTTATAAGCGTTCGCCATATAGTTCCTTTTCTTCATTCGGATGAAAAAGAGTGAATCCTTTTGAACAAAAAACAAACCTTCTATCTATCTCGAATCCAGCCTTGTTCAAAATTTCAACCGTTCCATCCGCACCAGTGCCAGCATACCCGCAACTACAACCAGATAGGTGTAGCTCATTTCCTTTTTTGTCTATAAGGATGAGATCACTATCGAGCAAAAGATTGTCCTTATTAATTTCTTTAACAATTTTTGCAATTTTAAAACGTTCAAAATGATCTTTAACTGCTTCGAATAACGCAATACTTTTATTGGTAATACCGCGGTCTTCACCGTAATCTTTTATGACGAATACTTCCCTATTGTATGGTTTCTTATATAGATTGTACTTTTGGTAAGTGACGTCATTAATTTTATAAATAAGTGGACTATTACTATCCAGTTTTTGATTAAACATTATACCCCTCCTAAATAGTTAGTTTATTAAGTTTATTAGGAGAAAAAGAGATTAGTACTAAGAACGTGATAAGACGGCAAAATTTTTTCATTTCTAATTCTCGTTAAGGAATTAATAGGAATTAATCGTGATACTATTGGGTGTGAATGGACGCTGTTAAGTGGAAGTGAAAAAATTAAAAAGCACCTAAAGGGTGAGTTTTAATACTATATCTATTTAAAGTAGTGAATAAACATAATGTTCATAGCAGTAATATTTTTACCTTCATTGGAGTGAAGTTCCAAGAAAATCTTTAAAGAAAATAATTCATAGAAGAACCCTCTGAACGTTTTCATAAATCATTGAAAGGCACTCATTTACTGAGTGCTTTTTCAGCTAGAGAAATACATTGTAAGAGTAAAGAGAAAAATAGTAGTAAGAAAAAAGAGGATAAAAAATGATGTAGTGATTACAGTAAAAACAAGAAACAATTCTAACAATCATTAAGGGTTAAATTCATTTTAAATAGTTTTGGAGCATCCATTCATTGGGGCTCTTTCATTTTGGATAAGAAGGTGGGGTGAGGGGGTCATACAATGTAAAATCAGCAACTTGAGGCTTTTTTTTCGGGAGAGTTTCACATAGGTATTCAGTTAAAACATGATTCCGAACAAATTAAGTGAATTTATATGTTTTAGAAGAAGAGGTTACATCTGTAAAACCCATTCATTTCGTAATGGATTTTTTAGACGAGAAATTAAAGGTATCCAAATTGGAAGATATGACCTTTTGACAATTGTGATTGATATCCGTCAGATTGTGAACTGGTTTGTTTTAGGAAATTGAATCAAAAAAAATATGTTTTTTAGAAACTTGTTATGCCCGATACTAACAGAAAGCAGTAGGTGACACATGATGAATAAGAATATGACAACCCCTCTTTGTCATACCATTTAGGAAAAAGATAAGGGTGTGACAATGCTGAGTAGGAAGAAAAACGATCAAATCGTTATTTATATAATAAAAGGCTCGACAATTAAAAGGTTTTTAATCCTAGATCTAATTATTGGATCAGGAATTTTTTATGTAGTCAAATTCATTTCTTCAAGCGTATTAATAGCGAGTGCGAGCAGTTTTATTGGAACAGAAGGAATTAAAAAGGCACCGAAAGTTCTAAAAAATGCAATTGGATTAATAACCTAAAGACTGATGCATTCCGATAATGGTGAGTTGTTTAACAAGAAGTAAAAGGAGAATTCATATTAAAATTTCCGATGTGTAGTCTCCTTTTTATTCATTGGTGGAAGCAAGAATATGATTGTAGGCTTCGTATTATAAGTCCTTATCTTGAGAAAGTGAATTTTCGAAAGACGATTGAATGGTTTTCTCCATTTGAACCTTTCCTTCTGAAAATTGATAGGCAACCTCTCATCGCAGTTCTTCTTTTATGAATAAACCAGTTAGTCCAAAAATAATTATTTCCTACATAATGCTGTCCTGTTGGTGGAGGTAATTGATTTACCTTGGTTCAATTTGATTCGGACTCTGGAAAAGCTACTGAGTCGGCTCATACTATATTCCAAAAAATGCGTGGGATTCCTGCTGATCAGAAAGTATGTAAAATAAACCCTATAGGGGTATTAATTCAATAACCTAATTAGGCTGTAATGAACGTATACATCCATAATGATTCATTTTAATCAGGGGGGAATTATGACAAATCCACATAAAGTGAAACCCTATTTATTGACTCGTAGTTTGCTGCCGGAAAATCAGGAGACACCGATTCAATTTATCAATAATGATCGCATGGAAAACCAATTATTTTATAGAAGGAACCACTTTTCTTATCCGACCCTTTCTTATTCAAACTATTGGCTCCCTATAAATGGGTTAGTATCCGCTCCTTTACTTCTGTCCATGCAAGACATTCTTCAATACCCATCAAAAACGCTGGAAGTTGTCCTTGAATGCTCGGGAGACAAGCGTAATCTATTCGAACCTAAAATATTTGGAGAACAATGGGAAAAGGGAGCTATTAGCCAAGGGAGGTGGAAAGGTGTACCATTAAGGACCTTACTTGAACTATCTGGACTAGGTGAAGGGGCTAAAGAAGTTGTCGTGGAGGGTTATGATTATGGAAATAGGACCGATCTAGATGAGGTTTACACCTACACCAGGAGTTTGCCTATCGAGAAAGCACTGCATCCGGATACCATTATTGCATATGAGTATAATAATCGGCCAATTCCTTTTAAACATGGTTATCCACTGAGGTTAATAGTTCCGCAGTGGTATGCAATGGCATCTGTTAAGTGGATAAAGCAGATAAGTGTTATTAATTCAAAATTCAATGGGCCCTTTCAAACAATTGATTACGTGTATTATCCAAATGAAGACAATGATCAAAATGCATTTCCAGTCACTACAATACATATCAATTCGACTATCCAAAAACCGCTGGATATGGACATTCTAAATACTGGTAAGCATTTAATAAAAGGGATTGCATGGACAGGAAAAGGATTAATTACAAAGATGGAAATTAGTATTGATGATGGCTATACATGGAGAAAAGCTGATATATTACCTAGTAAGAATATTGGTTATGGATGGGTTAGTTGGTCATTTAAATGGACTATATTAGAAAAAGGTGAGTATACGATTAAATCCAGGGCAACAGATTCATTTGGTCGAATTCAACCTAATTTACCTTTTTGGAATAAAAAAGGTTATGGGTATAATGCCATTGATAAAATTAAAGTTAAGGTAGAATAACTTTGAATTTAATTTAAGGAAAAGAAAACGGCTGAAAAAACTTTTGTTACCCTGGTAGTTGTAATCGTAGAAGAAATATAAGTGATCCAATCGAGTCCAGGGATAGGAGAAAAAATTAGCCCTGATTATCTTTGAAATTGGTTAAATTGATTGAGTTAATCCATGAAAAGGAAAAATTACAAAGAACGTCAAATACCCTTAATGTAAAGAACCATATATTTTAATTGGTTCTTTTTTTGGTTTTAATTTCATGTCTATAAAATTTATTTTCTTTTCCGCTACGGTCGTGTGGTAGTATACACTATACATTTCCCATTTAATAAAACATACCACTGAAAGTAACGATATTGCACCAGACTGATAGACTAAAGGTTACTTGCCCACAATCCCTTTGTAAAAGCGATATTTTTTCATACGGACAAGACATTTTAGCCCTAGTTCTTTCATGATACGCTGTACCTTTTTGTGGTTTACTTTGTGTCCGATTTTTGTAACCTGACCCGGCAGTTTCTAATATTATTAGGGTGATGCCTGTGAATCTTATTCCTAAACAAACATCCCAATGAGCGGATGAGTTCTTTAAAACGAATGCAGCGATGAAATGCCTTGGTATCAAATCTAATCCACTAATATCATCAACAATATTCATTAGGTATCATGGGATAAGGAATTTAAATTAAAACGGATACTCATTTAATCCTGTGCCGAAAAGATCGAATTCAGGATCTTTTGACTGAGTTATTGGAAGGGCGTCGGATTGTTCATTAGGTGAGTTGATAGTAGCTTCACCTTCAACTGACTCTACAGAGGTTTCGTAATTCTCATTATTCAATGGGTTATCAATCATACTCATAATCATCTCCTTTTTATCAGAGTAACGTAATTATTAATTCCCTAAATATTTTAATTTTATGCTAAAAAATTATAGTGATGACTGGAATGCGTTGAAATGACCTATTAAGGCCTTGTAAGCAATCGTGCGGTAATCCGTTCAAAACAAGGAGTTACGCCCACTTTCGATGGTAAAATAGTTATTTCAAAAGCAATAACTTTACTAAACACCATTAAAGAACTAAATTACGATTTTGCTATGATCCATGAATCTATAATGAGTTAAAAAAATAAAAAAATATTCGGTTTGAACATATTCATGACGTCATATATGTATTGCAGTGGGTAAAAATTCACCTTTTTATTCTTTGTTAAAAACTAATATACGTTAGCGATGATAAAAGAATTGATGTAATAATAATGGCAATAAGTGGACGTATTGCTTTGGTACGTAATTCTTTCAAGCTAATATTTAATCCTAATCCGGTCATTGACATTGTTAAGATAAATGATGTGAAGCCTGCAATATCAGTCATCACTTTTTGTGATACCAATACCTTATTACCAATGATATAGCTTCCCACAAAACTCATAACGATAAAGCCAATTAAAAACCATGGAAACTCGAATCTTGCCTCCCCTTCTATTTTCCCTTTCTTTTTCATCCAAAACATGAGGATAAAGCAAACCGGAATTAATAGGAATACTCGTGTAAGTTTGGCAAGTAATGCGTGAGCAAGAGCATCCTGGCCTGCCGGGGCAGCAGCTAAAGCAACATGGCCTATCTCGTGTAGGCTGATTCCAACCCAATTTCCGTAGTTCATAGGACCAATAGATAAAAAAGGATATATTAACGTATAGATTATTGAAAACACTGTGCCGACTAATGCGATGATGCCCACTCCCATAGCCGTATCTTCATCTTTTGCTTTTATAATTGGCGATATGGCCGCGATGGCAGCCGCACCACAAATGCCTGTGCCGACACTTAATAATAAAGAAAGATTAAAATCTGCCTTCAGCCATTTTGCAATGATCATAAGAACAACAATTGAAAAAATGATCGTTAATGTCCCTCTTAGCAATAGAGGGAAACCCTGATGAAATATCACAATCATGTTAAGCTTTAATCCATAAAGTATGATGGCAAATCTCAATAGTTTTTTTGATGAAAATTGAATACCAGTACGTAATTTTATTGGATATCCAAAAACCTGTCTATAAACCACAGCTAGTAAAATGGCACACGCAAGAGGTCCAATATGATTTAGACCTGGCAACGCTGCCAAAATAAAACCTAACACGGCTATGATCAATGTAAAACCAATTCCAGAAATCAAAGAAACATTTAGCTTTTTTGCCGCTTTTTTTTGCTTATTTGGACTGGGAGTTATTAATGCTTTTTGTTCCAATGTTTTTCAACCCCTTATTTGGATTATTTATAATTTATCGTAACTAATGATTTACAATAAGGAAAATAAATGATTATTATAGTTATAATAAGTAAATGCGATAGTTAGAAGGAGAACATATGGATCAACTATTATCTGTATTTATATCTGTAGCTGATAAAAGAAACTTTTCAAGGGCAGCGGAAGAGCTTCATATGACTCAGCCTGCAGTCAGCCAGCAAATTCAGCAATTGGAAAAATATGTAGGATCAAAACTGCTTCTACGAACAAACAAATCTGTCCAGCTGACTAAAGCAGGTGAAATAGTCTATTTACATGCTAAAGAAATAACAGGTTTATATAAACGAATGTCAATGTTAGTGAATGAATTAAATAACGAGCCAACAGGACCATTGAAAATTGGTGCCAGCTATACCTTTGGAGAGTATGTATTACCACATATACTTGCAAGAATGAAAAACCTATTTCCTAATATCTACCCTTCGGTACAGATTGGCAACACAAGGGATATTGCCAAAGCAATCACAAGTCATGAGATCGATGTAGGAATTGTAGAGGGGGAAATCTCTCTTAGAAATATATATATAAAATCCGTTGCCACCGACCAAATGTATATCGTGGCAGGGGGTAAATATCCAATTTATTTCAATAAGGAAGTTACACGAAATCAGGTAGAACAAGAGAATTGGATTGTCCGTGAAGAAGGTTCTGGTACAAGAGAGGCAACAGAAACATTATTTCAATCTTTACAAATACGTCCTTCCAAGTTAATGGAGTTCGGCAGCACACAACTTATAAAAGAAGCAGTTGAAGCCGGGCTTGGCATTAGTTACTTATCTGAACTTACTGTTAAAAAAGAAAGAATGCTCGGTACCATTCAAGTATTAAATGTAAAAGGGACACCGATAAAAAGAAATTTTTCAGTAATAACAGAATCTGTGGAATTGCATACGAAATCTATGAACTTATTTATTGAGTTAATAGAAAAATATCTAAAGAACCAATTATTGCAATAGCTCTATTTTATAAATTAATCAAAAATATAAAAAAAGACAAAGCTCTTTACTGGGGCTTTGTCTTTATTTATAAGTAGATGTAGAGATCATCGAAGTAGCCCTCCTGTTATCCTGTATTTCCTTTTTAATATTATTAATACTTACATACAAATTAAAATCTTTAATTTTATTTAATTATAATTAATGAGTATACTTAAAATGTAAATATTTTAAATATTCAAAATAGTGGGCGTTCAAAGCCTCCTATGTGAGAAAAGGGGTGGAATTCATTTAATGAGCTATAACTTAAACGAAAATCTAAAAAGAAGCGCAAGTAAATTCCCAGAAAGTATCGCTTATATCTATAGAGATGAAAGTGTTACTTATCAAGAACTAAATCAGAAGGTGGATCAATTGGCTACTGGTCTGTATGTACAAGGAATCAGGAAGGGAGATGGAGTGGCTCTTATTTTAGGAAATAGCCCTGAATTTCTCATTGCGTTCCACGGCATTTTACGGCTTGGTGCATTTGTTGTTCCAATCAATCCTTTGTATACCCAAGGGGAAATCAACTACTTATTAGACAATAGTCAAGCTAAAGCGGTCATTACTCATGTATCTGTAGAACAGAAGTTATCAGAAGTTATAAAACAATTGGAAAATCTGAAGCTTGTGGTTTATACCGAAGCCGAGGACCAGGAATCGACATGGGAGAATCTCATGGAAACAAGCAGAAGCATTAATGTTTACGAAAGCCCTTACATTGATGAGGAAGACCTTGCAGTCATTCTATACACATCAGGAACAACCGGGAAACCAAAGGGTGCAATGTTAACGCATCGGAACTTGGTTTCAAATGCGGACTCCATTTCAAAATTACTAGAACTCGATGTTAAAGATCGTATCGTAGCTGTTCTGCCAATGTTCCATGTATTCTGTATGACAGTTTGTCTGAATGCGCCAATTGCTTGTGGGGCAACAGTCCTGATCCAGCCTAATTTCAGCCCTCATGACGTGGTCAGCACCATTCGAGAAAAAAAGGCAACCGTGTTTGCTGGAGTACCTACGATGTACAGTTTTATTTATCAATTGCCTGAAGCGATTGCGGAGGATTGCCAATCTATTCGCATGTGTATATCAGGAGGTGCTTCGATTCCGGCAGAGCTGCTGCATAAATTTGAAAACAAGTTTAATGTTTCTATCTTGGAAGGATATGGGCTTTCGGAAACTGCTCCTCTCGTCGCTATTAATCCTTTAAATGGGACTCGCAAGCCAGGTTCTATCGGCTTGAATATTCCAGCTGTCCAAAGCAAAGTTGTAGATGAGTTCGGAAAAGAATTGCAGAGAGGAGAAGTTGGAGAATTAGTTGTTCAAGGGCCGAATGTAATGAAGGGATATTTGGGGATGCCGGAAGCTACTTCAGCTGCTTTTAATGACGGGTGGTTTTACACTGGTGATCTCGCAACAATGGATGAAGAAGGATACATCTACATTGTTGACCGCAAGAAGGACATTATTATTGTTGGAGGCTACAATGTATATCCTCGTGAAGTGGAGGAAGTCCTATATCAACATCCTGCTGTGGTAGAGGCGGCCGTAATCGGAGTTCCAGATGGGGAATACGGAGAAAGTGTTAAAGCTTTTGTCGTAGTTAAGGATGAGAAGATCACCATGAATGACATTATTCAATTCTGTCAGGATAAGCTGGTGAAGTACAAGCTTCCTAAGCGAGTAGAATTTTTTAAAGAACTGCCTAAGAACTCAACAGGGAAGATTTTGCGCAGAGAGTTAAGAGAATTGACTGAAGTGAAGTAAGAAATAAACCAACTTATTAAAGGGGGATTAATTATGTCAACCATTTTAAAGGAAAAAGTTAAAGGGCAAGTAGCGTGGAAAGGCACTGACCTGGCTAAAGATGATTCATGGGTTTATTATTTGTCTGAAAAAACGATTGCCTCGCTTGAGAACGCTTTAGTTCATGTTAAACAAAAGGGTTTAAAAGCACCTGATTTTAACAAAGAGGATTTTCCGATTTCTGATATATATAAAGAAATCGTTTATTTTGTTGAAGAGCTGGAGAATGGGAGAGGGTTCCTATTAATTCGTGGATTACCTATTGAAAGGTATACGGATGAAGAAGCAAGCATCATTTACTGGGGCCTCGGACTTCACATGGGTATTCCAGTATCGCAAAACGCAAATGGTGACCTCTTAGGGCACGTCAAAGATCAAGGTCTTAGCTTAGAAAATTCTAATGTACGTGGTTACCAAACGAAACTGCATCTTCCATTTCATGCTGATGGATCTGATGTTGTTGGATTATTAAGTCTGCGAAAAGGGAAATCTGGAGGTCACAGCAGTATCATCAGTTCGATGACTGTTTACAATGAAATTCTGGAGAAGTACCCGGAATATCTAGGAGTTCTCTGTCGTCCATTTTACTTTGATCGTCGTGGAGAGGAAGCGCCGGGAGAACCTCCAGTATTTACATCATCAATCTTTAATTATTATGATGGTAAATTGAGCTGTAGATATGTCCGTTTATTTATCGAATCAGCACAAGCAAAAACAGGCATCCAATTGTCAAAAGTGGAAATTGAAGCATTAGACTTACTGGATTCCCTCCTTCATGATGAGAATTTACATTATAACATGATGTTGGAGCCAGGGGATATGCAGTTCGTCAATAATTATACGATTCTTCACTCACGTACTCAATACGAAGACTATGAAGAGCCGGAACTCAAACGTCATCTTTTAAGATTGTGGCTTACGATGCCAAATGGTCGGGAAATTTCCCCGGAATTCGCGATGTTTATTGATGAGAATACGGGTAAACCAGGTCGCGGCGGCGTACCGCAACGTAAAACAACATCTGGCGGTATTGTAGAAACCCTGAAGTGATTTTTTATAAAACGTTTATAAGAACGAGTGGGAACACTTTTTCAGAGTTCGGAAAAAGTGTTCCTTATATAGGAAAATGTGGGGAGATTTACATGACAAGCACTCCAAAATATTCTTGGATTATCTTATTATTCCTAGTTCTTAGCGGGATGATCAACCAAGTGGATAAAATAATTATTGGTTTGGTTTCCGTTCCTTTAATGAAAGAGTTACATTTAAGTCCATCGCAATGGGGAGTCGTAGGAAGTTCTTTCTTTTGGTTCTTTACCTTCTCCTCTATTATTCTTGGCGGCATGGCCGATTCAAAAAACACGAAAAAAATGTTAACTTGGATGTCGTTAATTTGGTTGATAGTTCAATTTTTCACCCCTTTCGTTAGCAGTTTGTCTATGCTTTTGGTAACCAGAATGATTTTGGGAGCTGGTGAAGGTCCTGCCCCCGCTCTATCCACGGCAATCATGGGAAAATGGTTCCCGAAACATAGGCACGGCATCGGCTTTGGTGCGGTTCTATTAGGAACGACAGGGGGATCTGCGATCGCTTCACCATTATTAATCTCCTTGATTGATCATTATGGATGGAGATCTGCATTTATAGCGATGGGCATTCTGGGACTGATTGTGCTGGTATTATGGATGATTTTCGGTAAAGAAAGTCCTCAAGAAATCGGCTGGCCGTCGATACAGCAAAAGGAGCAGCAATCATCCAGCCTCTCTAAAGTTTCTTGGAGTCAGTTTCTTCCGCATCTATTATCTAAAAATTTTATTCTGATCGTATTGTGCGGGGGGGGGTGCCTATTGGTTATTGACCGTACAAGCGGTATGGCTTCCAGCCTATTTTACCAAAATTCAACATTTTAATGGTCAAACATTAAAAGTAGCAGTGTCTTTACCTTTTCTTTTTGCAGCCTTTTGCCAATTAGGATTTGCCATTCTATCAGATCGGCTCTATCGTAAAACCAGAGATATTCGTAAAGCACGAATAAATCTTGCCGGTATAACGATGATGTTATCCGCTCTATGCTTATACCTAGCAAATGCCGCGAATTCCACGGCGATGTCCATATTGTTCTTCACCCTTGCTCCGGGTTTTGCGTATGTCATTCTTTCACTCGCACCCGCAATATTGATGGAGTTTTTTTCTCCCCAGAATATTGGAAAGGCACAAGGGACGTTCATTGCACTTGCGAGTACTACAAGTGTTATTGCTCCACTCGTATTTGGCTATCTTATTCAAAATGCAGCGACTGAAGCTATCGGATACGGATACGCATTTCAAGCTTCTTCTTTAGGAATGCTCATTATCGGATTATTGTTTTGGATCGGTGTACGTCCCGCAAAGGAAAGCCACACAATAATTGAAACAGATGAGAAAGTGAGAATTTAAGAGATATAAACGTAGATTGAAAGATTCTTAGTAAGATTATATTGATCTAACTTAATTATAAGTTACAAATAATAATTTCATTTAATTAATAATAAGTGTGCCATAAATAATGAATTCTAAATATTCAGTTAATTACGGCGATATAACAAATATAAAGGAGGAATATGTATGTCCGTTATTTTAAAGGAAAAAATTCAAGGGCGTTCAGCGTGGAAAGGTATCGAACTAGCAAAAGATGATTCATGGATTTATTATTTGTCAGAGAAAACCCTTGCAGCTCTTGACAAGGCTGTATTACATGTTCAACAAATAGGGTTAAAGGCAACCAATTTTAACAAGGAGGATTTCCCAATTCCTGATCTCGCTGATGAAATTGCTTATTTTGTTGACGAGCTGGAGAATGGGAGAGGATTTCTATTGATTCGTGGATTACCAATGGATCAATATACTGACGATGAAGCTAGTATCATTTACTGGGGTCTTGGACTTCACTTGGGCCTACCGATCATCCAAGGAAAAAAGGGTGACCTCTTAGGGCATATCAAAAACATGGGTAAAGACTTTAATGATAATACAACAGTAAGAGGTTACCAAACAAATGTACGTCTTGACTATCACACAGATCTCGCTGATGTTGTCGGATTACTATGTCTTCGTAAAGCGAAATCTGGCGGTTTAAGCAGTATCGCTAGTGCGTTGTCTATCTATAATGAAATTCTGGATAATCACCCTGAGTACCTTGAAATTCTCTTTCGTCCATTCGCCCATGATCTTCGTGGAGAAGAAGCACCAGGTCAATCTCCAGTAGTTTCATCACCGATCTTTAGCTATTACGATGGTAAATTAAGCTGCAGATATATGCGTCAATATGTCGAATCAGCACAAACAAAAACAGGTATCTCTTTGTCAAAAGAGGAAATCGAAGCATTTAATTTTGTAGATTCCCTTACTGCTGATAAAAACTTTCATATTGATATGATGATGGAACCGGGTGATATGCAATTCGTTAATAATTATACCGTTTTTCATTCACGTACACTATTTGAAGATTATGAAGAAGATGACCGCAAACGTCATTTATTAAGATTGTGGCTCATGATGCCAAATGGCCGAAAAATTGCTCCAGGTTTCGAGTTTTATATAGGAGGAGCACCTGTAATTAGATAAAAACCGGTGGTAATAATAATCACCAATAATTCTTGAATGGTGATTTTATTCAACGAAAATGATGAATGAAATCACCATTTTATTTTTTTTATTTTGAAGTGAGAGTTTCTTGACAGGAATAATGGTTTCGCATATAGACTGGGTAATTTAAAAATAACCTGAAGTGAGGATGATGTTTTTTGGCAAATTTAGATCCGCAAGCAGAAAAATATTTACAAGCATTTAATCAGCTGCCACCTATTCATACGATGGATCATAAGTCAGTAAGAGAGATGCTTTCTAAAGCACCGCGTCCTGCTGTAAAATTAGAACCGCTTTCAAAAGTTGAGGATTTCATGATTCCGGTAAGCCAGGATGAAACAATCAAATGTAGGGTATATATACCGGAAGGGCAAGGTCCTTTCCCTCTATTTATTTACTACCATGGTGGAGGATGGGTACTAGGAGACTTTGAATCAACGGATGCAAGCTGCCGAATGATAGCGAATCGAACGGAAAGTATTGTTGTATCCGTAAACTATCGTCTTTCTCCAGAGTATAAGTTTCCGACTCCAGTAGAAGACGCCTATTCCGCATTGCAATGGGTTTTTGAAAAAGGGACTTCATTTAACGGAGAAGTTTCTCGATTGGTAGTTGGAGGGGATAGCGTAGGTGGAAATCTAGCGACTGTAGTTACGATGATGGCGAGAAACAAAAAAGGTCCAAACATCACTGCACAGGTCTTAATCTATCCTGCTACAAATCTTGAGTTCAATACGGAATCCCATCGAACCTTTGCAAAAGGATTTGGTCTTGATCGCGAACAGTTAATTTGGTTCCGTGATCATTATTTAAGGAATAATGAGGACAGGTGTAATGAGTATGCTTCCCCCTTGGTCGCTCAAGATTTAAGTGGTCTCCCGCCAGCAATTGTTATTACAGCGGAAAATGATGTACTTCGGGATGAAGGAATGGCCTATGCTGAACGTCTGAAAGATTTTGGTGTTCAAGTTGAATATGAATGTGAACCCGGGATGGTCCACGGATTTTTTGTACAAATGGCCATTTTCTCAAAGAACATAGAATTGACTGTTTCTAGGATCGAGAAGTTCTTGAGTTCCTTAAAATATACAATAGGGATAGATTGAAAGAAAATGTTCTAAATGAAGCGAGCCTCAGAATTTAGTGAGGCTCGCTTTTTAAAATAACCTATTTAATTTTAAAAATAGAAATTATTGATATCAACGAAACAGTAACAATAGCACCCCTAGGCATTTAGTAATAAACGGTATTTCCAATTCCACCGGTTACCGAAATGACATCGCCAGTTACCGATGCCGCCAAAGGTGAGGCTAGGAAGGTAATGACATTAGCAATTTCCTCTGGTGTAATCAAGCGGCCGAGGGCATTCATTGATGCTGCCTGGCGTATAGCTTCCTCATTAGTGACACGGCCTCTAAACGTTTCAGTATCGACAATCCCTGGATAAACAGCATTGACAGTAATTCCGTGCTTTCCTAATTCTAATGAAGCGGATTTTGTCATATGGACAACAGATGCATTACGAGGACCGGAACTAAAATAATTGCCGCCAATTCTAGCTGCCAGACCACTTATATTGATAATACGTCCCCAATTATTTTGGATCATATAAGGAGCAACAGCCCGGACACAACGAAAATAGCCCATATACTTTTCTTCAAAATCTTTCAAGATAAGTTCATCTTTAATGCTGTTAAATTCCTCTGATTCATGACCTCCAACACGGGCTCCACTGTTGATTAAAATATCAATGCTTCCCATTTCTGCTGCTGATTTTTTAACTAAATTTAGGATAGAGTCAGGATCATTAGTATCTGCCACGATTGGATAAATATTTCTGTTGGTTTCATTGGCCAATTCGTCTGCTGCATTCTTTAGTGAAGATTCGTTTCTTGAACAAATCGTACAATCCACACCTTCCAAAGCCAACTGACGGGCAATAGCTTTGCCAATCCCCCTGCTTCCTCCAACGATAAGTGCTTTTTTTCCAGATAATTTTAAGTCCATAGTTCAACCTCCTGTTTCGAATTAACTTGTATAAGACTCTGCTTGAAAGTGGTTTATTAGAATATTTAATCATTTCTATCTTTGATTCTACCTATAAATGATAATTATATAAAATTAAAGATTTTAAATTGCACATAAGTTTTATTAATATAATGATAAGTGTTGTAAAATTGCATGTATAAGGGTGTTGTATTTTCCATTTATTAGTAAAGTTTATTTGCAAATTAAAAATTTTAATTTTATTTAACTGAAAATTATGAATATAATTAACAGAATAACATTTATAACAGTCAGAAGTTATATAAAGCGCTTTCGTGAAAATAAAGGGGGAACAAGGAACATCATTTATTAAGCAATAAATGTTTGTATAAGGGTTTGAAAGATAGTGGGCAGTCGCTTTAAAAGTAGGAAAACAGCCCAGACTTTTTCATTAGGTACTATAGTTAAAAAATTGCAATAGAAAACGAAGGAGGATTCTCGGTGACGTCTATTTTAAAGGAAAAAATTCAAGGACCAGTAGCTTGGAAAGGTATTGATTTAGCTAAAGATGATTCATGGATTTATTATTTGTCAGAGAAAACGATTGCAGATCTTGAAAGCGCTTTATTCCATGCAAAACAAATAGGGTTAAAGGCACCTGATTTTAACAAGGAGGACTTTCCAATTCCGGATCTTACTGACGAAATAGCCTACTTTATAGACGAGCTGGAAAATGGAAGAGGTTTTCTATTAATTCGTGGCTTACCAATTGAAAAGTATACAGATGAAGAAGCAAGCATCATTTACTGGGGTCTCGGAGTCCACCTGGGCATCCCAGTAACGCAAAACGCAAAAGGTGATTTATTAGGACATGTTGTTGACCAAGGTCTCAACATTAATGATTCAAATGTACGTGGTTACCAAACGAATGCTCATCTTCCCTTTCACCCAGATGGATCTGACGTAGTCGGATTATTAAGTCTTCGAAAAGCTAAATCTGGCGGTTACAGTAGTATCGTAAGTTCCATTGCGATTTACAATGAAATTCTGGATAGGTACCCAGAATATCTTGGAATTCTCTATCTTCCATATTTCTTGGATCGTCGTGGTGAGGAAACACCAGGTGAATCTCCTGTTTATTCATCACCAGTCTTTAGTTATTACGAAGGTAAATTAAGCTGCAGATATAATCGAGGATATGTCGAATCGGCACAAGCGAAAACAGGTAGATATTTGTCAAAAGTTGAAACTGAAGCATATGACTTAATAGATTCCCTCCTATATGATGAAAACATGCATATTGATATGATGATGGAACCAGGTGATATGCAATTTGTTAATAATTATACTGTTCTTCATTCACGTACTGTATACGAAGACTATGAAGAACCCGAACGCAAACGTCATTTATTAAGATTGTGGCTCACAATGCCAAATGGGCGAGAAATTGCGCCAGACTTCGCGATGTTCATTGATGAGAAAACAGGGAAAGCGGGTCGCGGCGGTATTCCTGTACGTGAAAAAACAGCTGGAGGTATTACAGAAAAAATGAGGTAATGGGTTTTATAAATATAAAGAGTTTAGATGAGGTTGAACGTGGAAGATTTTACCTTTAAAAACTTTTAAAACACCAATTGATTCATGTTAACGGAATAGAAGGGGAGATTATTAATTTGAAAACACCTAAATATTCTTGGATCATATTATTAATTCTTGTAGCTTCAGGCATGATCAACCAGGTTGATAAAATTATCATTGGTTTGGTTTCTGTTCCTCTAATGGAAGAGTTACATTTAAGTCCTTCACAATGGGGAATGGTCGGCAGTTCGTTCTTTTGGTTCTTTACCTTTTCCTCTTTCATTCTAGGGGGAATGGCCGATTCAAGAAATACGAAAAAAATGTTTACTTGGATCTCGTTTGTATGGTTGATTGTTCAATTTACCACACCTTTTGTTTCCAGTCTGTCTTTGCTAGTAGTGACAAGAATGGTCTTGGGAGCAGGGGAAGGTCCTGCCGTTGCTATATCAACTTCAATAATAGGAAAATGGTTCCCTAAACATAGACATGGTATAGGCTTTGGTGCTGTTCTCTTTGGAGCAACAATCGGGCCCGCGATTGCTTCGCCATTATTAATCTCCTTGATCAATGCATATGGATGGAGATCTGCTTTTATAGCAATGGGGATTGTTGGACTAATGGTTCTAGTTTTATGGTTGATTCTTGGTAAAGAAAGCCCAAAAGAAATCGGTTCGTATGCTTTTGATCAAGAAGATAAGCACTCAGTAATTTCTTCTAATGTTTCTTGGCGTCAGTTTCTTCCGTATCTTTTATCTAAAAATTTTATTTTTACTGTTTTGTGTGCAGGTTGTGCCTATTGGTTATTGTCCGTTCAAGCGGTATGGTTTCCTGCATATTTTACCGAAATTCAACATTTTGATGGAAAAAAGTTAAAACTTGCAGTGTCTTTACCTTTTCTTTTTGCAGCCATTTGCCAAATTGTATTTGCCTTGTTATCGGATCGGCTTTATCGCAAAACAGGAGATATTCGTAAAGCACGAATAAATGTTGCAGGGATTACGATGGTGCTATCCGCTATTTGCTTATTTCTTGCAAATGCCTTTAATTCTAGTGCTATCTCCATTCTATTCTTTATCCTTGCTCCGGGCTTTGCGATTGTTATTCTTTCACTCGCACCCGCCATATTTATGGACTTCTTTTCTACCAAAAACATTGGAAAGGCTCAAGGGGCCTATGTGGCTCTATCAAGTTCAACAAGCATTATTGCTCCGCTCATATTCGGGTATCTTATCCAGTATGCAGGAACTGAGGCAATTGGATATGGTTATGGCTTCCATGTAACTTCTTTGGTTATGTTCGTAATCGGATTATTGTTTTGGACCATTGTCCGTCCCGCGAACCGAAGTCAAACAACGATAAAATCTGAGGAACAAGTTATTGTATAAAAATCATTAATAGGTGAATCAAGGAGGGAAATAGGACTATGTGTAAAAATGAAAAGGCCGTTTCTGAGATGGACAGTTGTGTATTGTGTCATGAGGAATTAGCCATTATGGAGCGAAATCGCAGTAAGTGCTGGAGTTGTCAGGATAAGATATCCGAGACTTACGCTGATGATCATATTGAAGTGGAGGACTAATAAATTAAAGTTTAATTTTATTTAATTAATATTTATAGTGTAATCTACATCATAATAAAAAAATTCTAACAATTAAGTTAATAATACAGGGAGTGAAAATATTGGCTGGGCAAGGAAAGTTAAACATAACATTTCATGAAGCAATTCAAGATATTCAAGATGGTACAACCATCATTGTTGGTGGGTTTGGTCTGTTGGGAATTCCCGAGAATCTAATTCTAGCATTGCGTGAAAAAGGAACTAAAGACCTAACGATTGTCAGTAACAATTGTGGGGTGGATGATTGGGGACTGGGTTTACTGCTTGCCAATAAACAGATTAAGAAAATGGTGGCAAGCTATGTAGGTGAGAACAAGATCTTTGAAAAGCAATTTTTAAGTGGAGAATTGGAAGTAGAGCTTGTTCCCCAGGGTACACTGGCGGAAAGAATTCGGGCAGGAGGAGCTGGCATCCCTGGATTCTATACGCCGACTGGCGTGGGTACACCGATTGCAGAGGGTAAAGAGCACCGATTATTTAATGGCAGAACGCATATTTTTGAAGAAGGAATTGTTGGGGATTTTGCCTTCGTCAAGGCATGGAAAGGTGAACCGTTAGGAAATCTGGTTTACCGGAAGACAGCGCGGAATTTTAATCCACTCGCAGCAACGGCAGGCAGGATTACGATTGCCGAAGTGGAGCAAATGGTTGAAGTGGGTGCTCTTGATCCGGATGAGATTCATACACCTGGGATCTATGTTCAAAGGATATTGGAAGGGAGAAATTATGTGAAAAGAATTGAACGCCGTACCGTCATCCCTACTTAACTTACCTTTAAAGGGTAATTTAGAGCAAAAATTACAATGCAATTTTTCAGGAGGATTAACAGTATGGATACTAGGACAAAAATCATTAAGCGTGCGGTTCAAGAGATTCAAAATGGGATGAACGTGAATCTAGGAATTGGAATACCTACTTTACTTGCGAACGAAATACCGAAAGAATTACATGTATTATTGCAATCTGAAAATGGGTTGCTTGGCATCGGACCTTATCCAGTTGAAGGGATGGAAGATCCTGATCTTATTAACGCAGGGAAAGAAACGGTTACAGCGGTAATCGGTGGATCTTTCTTTGACAGTGCTGAGTCCTTTGCCGTGATTCGTGGGGGACACATTGATCTGGCTATCTTGGGAGGTATGGAGGTTTCCGAACAAGGTGACTTGGCAAATTGGATGATCCCGGGAAAATTGGTCAAAGGGATGGGAGGTGCGATGGATCTTGTCCATGGTGCCAAAAGAATTGTGGTCATAATGGAGCACACCAATAAGTACAATGAATCCAAAATCAAAAAAAGCTGTTCCCTTCCATTGACAGGTCAAAAGGTTGTAAATCGACTGATTACTGACTTGGCTGTTTTTGATTTTACTCACGAGGGAATGATTCTTGTGGAAACTCAAGAAGGTGTTTCACTTGATGAAGTGATAGAAAAGACGGAGGCTTCCTTTACGATCAGCGCCAATTTGACATGTGGTAAAGGGGATCGCCAAAAGACTTCTTTTACAAGGTAAACACTGCTTATTCCTGTTAGGGTAGAGATAGATTTGTAATAAGAGAAGCTTTTTCGCCCACCTTGAGACGAAGAACCTTCTCTTTTTTTCTTTTTTAATTCTTAATTATTTCTGATTTTAAATAATGAATATATTTGTTGGCAAAAGTGGACAAATGTTTATTCTCTGATCGAACTAATCCTAAAGAAATATTTACAGTCGGATGATACACCAAATCAATTGGAACGATATCGCCATTAATGATAAGGGGATAGTTTTTCATTACGAAATCAGGAGCAAATGTAATTGCCAAGTTTTCATTGATGGCTTGGAGAACTCCATCCATATTATTTGAAGTAAATAAGATTTTCAAGGGCTTATATTTCTGAAAGAAATCTTGTATAAAATACTGCATAAATTCACCCTTATATGTAACGAGAGTTTGATCAAGTATATCATGCGGAGTTATAGTGCCAAGAATGGCTAAGGGAGAATGCTTAGAAACATATACTTTCTGCTTACCTTCGATTAATGCATCAAAAGCTATTCCTTCCATGTTTATGTTCAAATCACGTGAATACGTAATCAGTCCAATGTCAGTCTTATGCTGTCGAACATCTTCAATTACAGCAGATCCACTTTTATCGGCAACCTCCAAATTCACGTGCGGATAATCATGTCTAAACGATGCTATCGCTTTTACCAGGAACGTCATCAATCCGGGTAATGACGATATTTTTAGTTCCCCCACTTCCGTGGAATTCAATAAGTTAGCAGTCACTTTTATTTCCTCAAGTTTTTTTTGTACTTCATAGGCGAGTTTCAGAATGATTCTTCCTTCATCGGTTGGGACAGCGCCTTGTCCCCGTGACCGCTTAAGAACTTTAATCCCCAGCTCCTTTTCCAAGTTGGTTATGGACTGGCTGATGTTGGATTGAGTCACATGTAGATTCTGTGCTGCGATAGACAGAGAACTGTATTTTGCGACTTCTACGATATATAGTAATTGTTCAATATTCATGACTATTCTCCTTTTTTAAATATTAGTAATACTTACTTACAGATTAAAATCTTTAATTTTATTTAATTATAATTTATTAGTATAATCAATATCAATAATATTTTAAAATCTTTGAATATTCTAAAAACAGGAGGAGAACTAGAATGTCATTGAACCAATTGTTTGATTTAAATGGTAAGACAGCAATCGTTACCGGAGGCGGCAGCGGGTTAGGGCGTGTAATGGCACTGGCGTTGGCAGAAGCCGGAGCAAACGTTGTTGTATGTTCACGGCGTTTAGAGGTTTGCGAAGCAGTTGTAAAAGAAATCGAGGCGTTAGGAAGACAGGCAATTGCTCTATCATTGGATGTCACAGATCGGGAATCTGTCGTTCAAGGTGTGGAGAAAGCGGTTTCTCATTTTGGGGAAATCAAAATTTTAGTCAACGGCAGCGGAACAGTTTTTGAGTCTCCTGCTACGGATATGCCTTTAGAACAATGGCAAGCTATGCTGGATACAAATGTGACAGGAACATTCTTGATGTGTCAGGCAGTTGGTAAACATATGATTAATAACGAAAACGGTAAAATCATTAACATTTCTTCTAGTATCGGCTTTAAAGGTGTTGACCCGGAAGCTGTAGATTCTGTCGGATATACAACTAGTAAGGGTGCAGTCATGACTTTAACGAAGGATCTGGCAGTTAAGTGGGGACGACATGGAGTGTATGTAAATTCAATTGCTCCTGGAGTTTTCACTACAGGAATGAATAACCCAGAAATACCGGGAACACTTGTACACAAAGCAGGCCCTTTCATTGCCTCACAAGTTCCAGTTAGAAGATTAGGCAGTGACAATGATTTGGTAGGTGCACTCCTTTACTTTGCTTCAGCAGCATCTGATTATTGTACTGGACAAATTTTGACGCTTGATGGTGGACTTGGGGCTAAGTAAATTTCATCCAAATAACGGGGTTGAGTAAATTAATCATACTTAATTGCAATTAAAAAATATCAATTTTACTTAACTGATAATTACAAATATACTGAAATTAGTAAATTCAAACTAGTTAGTTTGCTTGCTGATGAAAGCGATAACAATATACGAATTTATTAAATATTTTATTGGAAGAGGGGATTTTAAGTGAGTAATTTAAAAGATGTAAAAGAAGTAGAAGTATTTCATGCAGGTAATGTTAGTGTAGATGAATTGCCTTGGATTCCTTATTTTGGAGATTCTAAATTTAAATTGCTTAAAGCCAACCCTGTGACAGGACAGACGATTACTTTATTATGTGTTCCTGCGAAAATGCAGCTTCCGGCCCATTTCCATCCTGGAACAGTCATTGTATATACCGTCCAAGGGACTTGGAGATATCTCGAGGAGCCTTGGATTTCCAAACCAGGTGACATGGTTTATGAGCCTGCAGGCTCCAAACATACGCCGATAGCTGTAGGGGATGAAGATGTTATCACCTTCAATATTGTAGAAGGAACATTAGACTATTTGGGTGAAGAAGGAGAAATTCTTGCCAGAGACAATTGGGAAACATTCCTGAAAAAATACTATGAACATTGCGCGGCTGAAGGAATTGAACCTATTGATGTGACTAAATTTTGATAGTTAGATTCATGAAAAAAGGAGAAGTCCGGCGTCCACATGACGAAGAGGCTTCTCTTTTTTTCTGGGCTTTTTCATTTTAAATATTAGTCATAATAATTTACAAATTAATATTTTTAATTTTATTTTATTAATACTTATAAGTATAATCATTAACATAATAATATTTTTACAATTTCCAATATTCAAACTTAACAGACAATAATGTTGGGAGGAATAATAATAAATGACAGTAGAGACGGTTTTGATTACTGGTGCTACAAAAGGGATCGGATATGAATTCACAAAAGTTTTTGCAGAGCATTGTTATAACTTGGTATTAGTTGCCAGAGATTCGGCGTTGTTGGAACAACAAGCCGAGAGTCTAAAAAAGGAACATGGCGTGCAAGTGAATACTTTTGCCGGCGATTTGAGTAGGCATACAACGGTAGAGAGCTTGCATCGATACTTGAAAAGCGAAGGAATCGACATCGATATTTTGATTAATAATGCTGGAGCTGGCGGATTAGGGTTGATGACGGAATTGGATATTCAAAAAGAAATGGAATATTTGAAGCTCAACATGATTTCGCTCACGTATTTAACTAGACTTATTGCGGATGACATGGTGAAACGAAAGCAAGGTAAAATTTTAAACGTGGCTTCAACAGCGGCCTTTCAGCCAACTCCACGGATGTCGATGTATGGGGCCAGCAAATCTTACGTCTTATTCTTTACGGAAGCAATTGCGGAAGAACTTAAAGGAACCGGAGTTCAAGCTTCTGTATTATGTCCCCCTTCTACCAAAACGCCGCTCACGCAAGGCTTGGCCTCAACAAGAACAAAAATTTTCATTAAGAACTTAATTGAACCGCAAGCTGTTGCCAAGTGCGGATTTGAAGGGTTAATGAAGAATAAAACGGTGATCATTCCAGGCTTTAAAAATAAACTCATGGCTAAATCTGTGGGATTGCTGCCAAGGAAATGGGTAACCATCTATACCCGAAAGCTTATCGAACAAAAAGTGTAAATAGCATTAAAGTTCTATCCTTGAAAGGGTTGGAGTTTTTAAAAGTATTATCTTTATAGATTTACGATGGCAAATAGCTTACATAGTTTTTTAGAAGATATTTTGTTTGGAATAACAAAATCAAAAAAGGGGACTAATGATGAATTTTTTATTATCAGGAACATCAAATGATGCAAAAAATGGTGCGAGAGTTTGCTCTAAACGAATGTGAACCTACTGCCGGTCAACGTGATGAAGAGGAATGCTTTGATATCAAGATTTGGCACAAGATGGCGGAACTTGGTTTATGCGGCATTCCTTGGCCAGAAGAGTACGGAGGTGCAGGTGCCGATTACTTGAGTTATGTGATTACGGTGGAGGAATTGTCGCGGGTGGACGCTTCAATTGGGACCACGCTTTCCGCACATACATCGTTAGCCGGATGGCCGATTTTCAAGTTTGGAACGGAACATCAAAAGCAAAAATATTTGCGGGCCATGGCGGAATGAAAAAACATGGGTGCGTATTGCTTGACGGAATCTGGATCCGGATCTGATGCCAGTGGAATGAGAACAACAGCCGTTCTAGACGGAGAAGAATGGGTCTTGAACGGATCGAAGATTTTTATCACCAACGGAGGCTATGCCGACACCTATATCGTTTTCGCACAGACCAACTCGGCACTAAAGCATAAAGGCATTTCTGCGTTTATTGTGGAAAAGGGCTTCCCAGGTTTCTCGGTAGGAAAGAAGGAAAAAAAGCTGGGCATTCGCTCTTCCGCCACGACAGAGGTCATTTTTGAGGACTGCCGCGTTCCAAAGGACAATCTTTTGGGCCAAGTTGGTGAAGGGTTCCAGATTGCCATGATGACTCTCGACGGCGGTCGGAACGGAATCGCTTCCCAAGCTGTTGGAATAGCTCAAGGAGCATTTGATAATGCTGTAGCATTTGCAAAGGATCGCGTCCAATTTGGCAAACCGATTAGCTCACTTCAAGCTATTCAATTCAAATTAGCCGATATGGCCACAAAAATCGAAGCAGCCCGTTTATTGACGTATCAGGCAGCATGGCGTGAGGAACAAGGAATTCCATACGGACTTCATTCTGCAATGTCCAAACTATTTGCTGGAGACACCGCCATGGAAGTAGCGGTGGAGGCTGTTCAAGTATTTGGCGGATATGGATACACAAGGGAATACCCGGTAGAACGATATATGAGAGATGCTAAAATTACCCAAATCTATGAAGGGACGCAAGAGATTCAGCGTCTTGTTATTGCCGGAAATCTGCTTAAAGCATAGAAAAAACTCAAAATTAACGAAAAACAGGAATGTAATCTATTAAAAAGAGGCGAATGGGCTTGTCAAACGTGAAAGATTTGCTTGGGCATGAGTTAGAGCCTTACAGCATGGCAGTGGAAAAAGGAAAAATAAAAGAATTGGCGGATGTGCTAGGTGAAACCCTGATTTGTACATTGCCTGCGGAATTTCAGGTGCCATTCAGCATTTAGCCGGGGTGTCTAACTCTAAAGTTGTCGTTGCGATTAACAAAGATCCCGAGCCCCCTATCTTTCAAGTAGCGGACTACGGTATTGTGGGGGATTTGTTTGAGGTGATCCTGCCTCTAACGAAAGAAATTAAAAAAGTACTAATAAATTCTTAAAAGAATCCGGGATAGAACATGTACTGCTCCTGATTAATAAGTGCATCTCTTCTCAATAAATCTGCTATCAATGGAGTGATTGATAGACAATAATAAACTTTTGGAAAGGAAATCCTATATGTTTAAAAAGGATCTTATTGCTAATCGAGGAGAAATTGCTGTCCGTGTGATTAGGGCGTGTAAGGAAATGGGGATATCTACGGTCGCTGTATATTCTGAAGCAGACCGTGAAGCTCTGCATGTACGACTAGCAGATGAAGCCTATTGCATTGGGCCACACCTATCATCTAAGAGCTACTTGAATATGACCAATTTATTAATTGTTGCTCAAGTATCACATGCAGATGCTATCCATCCTGGTTATGGATTTTTAGCAGAAAGTGCAGAATTCGCTAATATATGTATTCAAAACGATATCATTTTTATTGGACCATCACCTGAGGCAATCAGTAAGATGGGGGCGAAAGCGGTAGCGAGAGAAACGATGGAAGCCGCTGGCGTACCAATTGTTCCAGGTACGGATGGGATTATTGAAGATATTGAGGAAGCTGTGTTTACAGCAAGAAGTATCGGGTATCCCGTTATTGTTAAAGCCACTGCTGGTGGTGGTGGAAAAGGGATGCGGGTTGCTAAATGCGAGGAGGAGTTAAAAAATGCGATTTCAATGGCGCAGCAAGAAGCAGCTACAGCTTTTGGTAATGCAGGTGTTTATTTAGAAAAGTACATTGAAGAGCCTCGACACATTGAAATCCAAATTATGGGTGATTCCTTTGGCAATGTCGTGCACTTAGGGGAACGTGATTGCTCAATCCAGAGACGCCATCAAAAGCTAATTGAAGAAGCGCCATCCCCTGCACTTGATGAAGAACTAAGAACGAAAATGGGAGAGGCGGCATTAAAAGCCGCGAAGGCCGTACAATATTCGGGGGCAGGTACGATTGAATTTTTACTAGATAAACATAAAAATTTTTACTTTATGGAAATGAATACCCGTATTCAAGTTGAACACCCAGTTACAGAACTTATAACAGGAGTAGACTTAATCAAAGAACAATTACTTGTTGCCTCAGGTCATAGGCTATCTGTCAAACAAGAAGATATTCATATCAATGGTTGGGCGATCGAATGCCGGATTAATGCAGAAAATCCTGATAAAAACTTTATGCCATCCCCTGGGAAAATTGGATTATACCTACCTCCAGGTGGATTTGGAATCCGAGTCGATAGCGCAGTTTATCCAGAATATACGATCTCACCATTTTATGATTCGATGATTGCCAAATTAATCGTACATGGAAAAAATCGTGAAGAAGCAATGGCAAGGATGAAGCGAGCCTTAAGCGAGTTCGTCATTGAAGGAATTGATACAACAATCGCTTTCCACCTTCGCTTATTAGAACATCCGGATTTTAAAGCTGGTAATTTTAACACGAAATTTTTAGAGATGAATGATCTAACAGTTTCCACTAAGTAACTAGTGGTGATTTGAAGTATTCAGTGGCACTAGAGCATTTAGTAAAGAGAAGAGGTAATGGATTTGGAAAAACAATTTTTTGTAATTGTTGATGAGAATGGCCGGATAATCGGGACTGAACCTATGGGTGGAGATTTCATAGATCCTAAGAAATCTGAAATGAGTAAAGAAAAAATAACAGAAATTAAATTGTAGAAGGAGTGTTTCCTCATGTTTAAAATGAATGACATTAAAGAATTAATTCGAGCAGTGGACCGTTCTTCAATTGGAGAATTAACGATTAAAGGTGAAAATGATCAGCAAATAACGATTAGTAAACAAATGAATGTCGGACAAACAGCGCTTATCGAAGAAACTCAAGTCCCAACGACTATTGCTGTCGCACCTGTGAAAGTGGAAGCCGCTCCCGTTCAAAAGCAGGAAGAAATACAAACACTATCGACAATTACTGAGGACACATCGGTTCATAAAATTACTTCCCCAATGGTGGGAACATTTTATACGGCTCCATCACCTGATTCTGATGCCTATGTAAGAGTGGGAGATCAAATAAAAGAAGGCACAGTGCTATGTATTGTGGAAGCCATGAAGCTTATGAATGAGCTTGAAGCGGAAGTTAGTGGTGAAATTGTTGAAATCTTTGTGGAGAGTGGTCAGGTTGTTGAATATGGCCAGCCCTTGTTCCTCGTAAAAACAGCATAAGCAATAAAATTTAAACACTGATAGGAGTGGACTCACAGCATGGATATGTTCGATAAAATCGAGATCATGGAAGAACGACGGGAAAAAGTAAAGCTGGGGGGCGGTTATGCACGGATTGATGCCCAGCATGATCGCGGGAAGCTTACTGCTAGAGAGCGTATCGAAATATTAGTGGATGAAGGGACATTCGTTGAAATAAACCCATTCATAGAAAATCGCGGCCTTGAATATGGATCCGGGGAGGCTCCAGGAGAAGGGGTTGTTACAGGATACGGTAAGGTTGGTGGATGCCTTATTTTCCTTTTTGCTCAAGATTTTACTGTTTTCGGGGGAGCACTTGGCGAAATGCATGCGACGAAGATTACCAAAATCATGGATTTAGCAGCAGAAAATGGAGCACCTATAATCGGGTTAAATGACTCAGGTGGAGCACGAATTCAAGAAGGTGTCTTATCACTAGACGGATATGGACACATTTTCTATCGGAACTCCATGTATTCAGGCGTAATTCCACAAATTTCCGTGATTATGGGACCTTGTGCTGGGGGGGCTGTTTATTCTCCTGCGATTACAGATTTCGTTTTCATGGTAGAAAAAACAAGTCAAATGTTTATCACAGGTCCAAAGGTAATTGAGTCGGTAACGGGAGCAAAGATTAATAGTGAGGATTTAGGTGGTGCGTCCGTTCATTCCACAATAAGTGGAAATGCCCATTTTACTGGACCAACAGAAGAAGACGTATTAAACGAAGTCAGGAGATTAATTGGCTACTTGCCATCAAACTATGAAGAAAATCCACCTTACAAAGAGCCAGTAAATAAAATTCCTTTAGATGAAAGAATCGATGAACTTCTTGATGTTGTCCCGATTGATGGTACGAAGGTTTATGACGTGCGTAATGTGATTCATTTAATTGTCGATGATCAAAATTTTATGGAAGTTCATCCGAAATTTGCCAAAAATATTGTAGTTGGCTTTGGCCGTATAAACGGCGATACAGTCGGTATTATCGCAAATAATCCGAAGATGATGGCAGGTGGTCTTGATATTGATTCATCTGACAAATGTGCTCGATTCATCCGATTCTGTGATTGCTTTAAGATTCCATTAATTACATTTGAAGATGTGAGTGGCTTTATCCCAGGAATCCAACAAGAGCATGGAGGGATCATCCGGCATGGAGCGAAAATTTTATATGCCTATTCGGAAGCTATGGTTCCCAAAATTACCGTGATTCTTCGAAAAGCATATGGTGGGGCTTACGTTGCCTTAAACAGTAAAGCAATCGGGGCAGACTTAGTATTTGCTTGGCCTAATGCAGAAATTGCGGTTATGGGACCAGCTGGTGCGGCCAATATCATTTTTGCAAAAGAGATTAGTGAAAGTACAGATCCGGATGCCTTTAAGCAAGAAAAAATCAACGAATACCGCGAACGGTTTGCCAATCCTTACGTCGCATCAGCTAATGGCATTGTTGATGATGTAATTGACCCGAGGGATACGAGAAAAAGTATCGCTAGTGCATTGGAAATGCTAAAAAACAAGAAGAAAGCATTACCTAAGAAAAGGCATGGAAATATTCCTTTGTAAACCTTTTCTAAATGGTTTATGAACTACCTATATTAATAGAAGAAAAACGTGTGAAGACGACAAATGAAAAAACGCCTACCGTAAAATGATATAGAAGGGAGAGAGCGATAGCAAATAGCATCCCAGCAAGGAATTATTGCAAAAGGTTGGCGTGGATTTAAAATGGAAGAACAGGAAGGAAAAACAGGTAGTCTTTTATGGTAGTAAGCATACGGTTTAAATTTTAAAGATGTTGATCCTTGCAGTACCGGCTTGATCGTAAGTGGTTTTGCAATGCCGGAAATGCTGATGGAGATAGATGTTGAAGTTATGATTAGTGAAGGAAGCAGTAAAATTTAATAGGTTAACGCTATAAATCAAACAAAACGCAAATCCTTGAAACGTAAGGATTTGCGTTTTTATTTTTCGTAATGGATGTAACCTTAAGGGGGAGGGGGCTTTACTAGAGAGCAATAATATAAAAGTGTGTAAATTTCTTGTAATGAATAAGCAGGAGAACAAGAAAGAGAAAATATTAGAATCCGCAAAAGAACTTGAGTAAGCCCTACAAAAAGCAACTACCCCTCAAACATTATTTTTCGGATTATTTCACTTTAGTTATGTTTAGTAGGCATACGATATTAATAATTATTTTATCTGGAGGCACAGGAGCCGGGGTGTTTTTAACCCCTCTTTTTGTAATCGATATATTAATAGGAAGAAATACGTCTTGATTACCGCAAACAGTGGTATATGCTGTTAAAAAGTTTGGTAGCAAAGTAAGTGAAATAGCCATTTTCCCTTATTGGAAAAAATAACTTCATTGTTAAATTATTGTTATTACCTTATAATTTTCTAGAAACATATGAAATGTTATGAATAGGAGAAAAGTATGAAAAAACTGTGGACCATTTTAGTTTCATTTGCGTTGTTAATTAGCTTATTCCCGCAATTAGCATCGGCATCGGCAGCACCAAGCAAAAATTTTGAGCAAGAACTTACAAAGTATTTAAAAGAGGTAAGCCTTGTCAGGGGTTTTGAAGTGACGAAGGATGATCTTGAAACATCTCTTTCTTATTACGATGAAAGTATTAATAACTTTGAATCTATTGATGATCTTAAAGAAGCCTTGGGCGAAGTTATTAAGGCAGATTTAAGTAATTTAGATGCCATTTATGAAGATTATAATCTAACTAATGAGAGCCTAATTCAACTATTGCATGAAAATGGCGAAGAACTAGACGATTATATCTTTATCTGGGACCTCGATGAAGCTGTTTATTTCTATGCAGAAGAGGGCGATTTTGAACGCGATCCAAACTTTGACAAAGAACTTGTCAATTATTTAGCCAAGGTTAGCAAGGAAAGAGGCTTCGAAGTAACAAAAGAAGATATCGAAGCGTCATTGGAACACTATGATTTTAGCACGGAAGAATTCGAATCTGTCGATGAGCTTAGCGAATTCTTAGGTGACGTCATTAAGGCAGACCTAAGCAACTTAGATTATTTTAATGAAAATTATGGATTGGATAAACAAGCGGTGCTTCAATTGTTGGAAGAAAATGGTGAAGATATTAACGATTATATATACATAGATAATCTTGAAGAAACTGTTTGGAACCTTACTGGTGGGGGGATGGATGGTGAAGTTGTCGAAGATCTCCTTCCTATTTTCGAGGAAGAACTCGGTTTAACGGAAGAGGAACTACAGAGGCTTGAAGACCACTTAATGTCTTTGGAGGAGCATCTTACCAATCCGGAAACAGTCAAGCAACTTGAAGAATTAGGCAACCGCATGATGGCTTTTGAGGAATTTGATGTAGCAACCGAGCTTACAGCTGAACAGATAGCTGAAATGGCATCAATCTATGAAGAATTACTTTCCATCTTTAAGCTTAATGTATCCTATTCACTTGTGAAAAGTGGCTCGGAATCACCTGTATCACTTTTGGATCTAATGAAATTGGAAGAACTGAAAGGTGCAAACCTGAAAATATCAATATACTCTACTGATGGGAAGTTCTTGGCTGATCTTTTAATAACGGGTGAAATGGTCGATTCTGATACTCTTACCAATGCAGGCGGGCAAATAAAGGAATCTGCTAAAGAGGTGCAAAAGACTATTGAAAAGGCACCGGTTGCTAAACCAGTAAAACAAAAGATCAGCACTCATACTAAATCGGAACATCAAACTGTAAAAGGGGCTAAACTGCCAAATACCGCTTCCGATTATATCCCTAATGCCCTTTTAGGACTTTGCATTGTCTTGTTCGGAAGCTTGATGTATCGAAGAATTAGGAAAGCTTAATATGAAACAATTAAAGAAAAGGCGGTTGCTTCTGCTTTCTTGTACAATTGCCATCATTTTATTTGGGGTTTGGTTTTCCACATCCAATATGTATAAGTTTGCAAAAGGCTACTTTCTTTACAAGACTCATACTCCAAGTAGCCAAGTGAATGAAACTGTACAGAAACCACCAAGTAGTGAACCAATAAGTAAAAAAACAACAAAGAAAGAGCTATATCCTGTCCGCCCTAAAACGGGTGAAGAAATCGGGGAACTGTATATACCCAAACTAAAAGCCAAACTCCCTATTTTCCATGGCACAAACGAGGATGAATTGGAAAAAGGCGTTGGTCACTTTGCAGGAAGTGTACTACCAGGGGAAAATGACAATTCCGTTCTTTCCGGTCATAGAGATACGGTATTCCGTAAACTCGGGCAAGTTGGCGAAGGAGATTTGTTGATTGTAAGAACATCGGCAGGCGAGTTCACATACAAAGTCAACAAAGTTCGAATTGTGGATGAGGATGATCGAACCGTAATCGTACCAAAGCCACGGGCAACGCTAACCGTCAGTACCTGTTATCCCTTTGATTATATCGGGGCGGCACCTGAACGCTATATTCTGGTCGCTTATTTGTTTTCAAAAAAAGTAAGTTAATAATAAGCAACTTTTTATGTTCAAAAAAAAGAGTCCCGATAAGGTAAACCTTATCGGGACTCTTTTAATTTCCAATTCTTCTTTTATGAGACGTGATTGTTGCCAATTTATTATATTGTTAAGCTATCCTTATTGCTCAAAGTGCTCGATGTAGCGGATTTTAATATTTTATGATGGTAAATATAAGAGCCGGCTATCAATATATATCCGATAATGAAAAGCAGCCATCCACTGGCAGGGTCGCCCACTGATATGCTTGAATACATAGCACCCGTCAAATCAAATACAAAACCGGCATAAGCCCATTCCTTAATTCTCGGGAAACCTGGAATTAGTATTGCCACGACACCTAATAATTTGGCTATTCCAATAAAGGGTAGGAGGTAGGTAGGATAACCTAAATGATTAAATAAAGCGACTGCATCGGGAACAGACATTATATCCGGAATAGAACCCAAAACCATTAGTGCCACCAAAAGTACTGTGAAAATCCAATATATAATTTTTGCTTTTTTCATATATTCTCATTCCCTCCCTTAGATTGACATTTTAATCATATTCCACTTTCCTTTTTTTAATGCACTCTATATTATGAACTTCAACAGTCGAAGGGCGATTCTTTAATAAGAATCGCGCCACGAATGCAGGCAAACTCGAAGAAAAGCGAGTTTGCCTGCAGTTTTTCTTAAAAAGTATTCAGATGATTTCAGAAATCCACTCCCACGAGTAAACATGCTGAATTCACGAGTAAATGGGCCAAACTCACGAGTAAACGTGCTTAATTCACGAGTACATGGCCAAAACTCACGAATAAACTGCGCAAACTCACGAGTAAACGTGCGAAATCAAGAGGGCAGCACGAATTCACGAGTAAACATGCTAAATTCACGAGTAAATGGCCAAAACTCAAGAGTAAATGTTCCAAACTCACGAGTAAACGTGCGAAATCAAGAGGGCAGCACGGATTCACGAGTAAATAAGCTGAATTCACGAGTAAATGGCAAAAACTCACGAGTAAAAGGGCCATACTCGCGAGTAAAAGGTGCAAAATCACGAGTAAACTGACGAAATCATGGGTGCAGCATGGATTCACGAGTAAATAAGCTGATTTCACGAGTAAATGGGCCAAACTCACGAGTAAAAGGTGCGAAATCACGAGTAAATGTGCGAAATCATGGATGCAGCACGAATTCACGAGTAAAACAGCCAAACTCACGAGTAAAAAGTGCGAAATCACGAGTAAATGTGTAAATGTGCGAAATCATGGATGCAGCACGAATTCACGAGTAAATAGCCAAAATTCACGAGTAAACGGCGCGAAAACACGAGTATACGTGCTAAATCATGGGTGCAACACGAGCAAAATGTATATCGAAAGGGGGGATATACTTGATCAGGCTTCCCTGTTCACCACTTGGCTTTATCTTATAAAAATGTTTATTGTCTTAAAAGAATTGATAAAAATGACGCATATCCCGACACAGGAAATCGTGAGGAGTGAATACATTAACTTTAAGTCATTCAATATAATAATTCCCGCAATTACTATGAGTGAATCAATAATAAAAATAATAATTCCAGGATTAGTTGCTGTGGTTTTAGAGATTAATAGTGCTAGTAAATCCACTCCACCGGGGCTAATATGTTGTCTCAGCATAAAGCCAACACCGATCCCAATTGTCATTCCACCGATAATGGCACTCGTTATGATCGGTAGATGAACCAAACCGTTTAGTGGTGTTAGCCAATCAATAACGGTTGAAGTAAAAGCTAACCCAAGGATGGCATTGAAGAAATAAGACTTATCGTATAGAAGAGATAGAAGGTATATGGGAATGTTGATCATGATCATTGTATGTCCAACTTGGATTCCCCAAACATATTTGATTAACAAACTTATTCCAAATATCCCCCCATTTATTAGATGAATGGGGACAATAAACAGGTTAAGACCTACTCCAATGCAAAAACTTGAAAAAAGCAGAGTAACAAACTTTTTCATAAAAACATTCCCCTTGTCCAAATCATTATCTTAAAATATATGAGAGGAATGTAAATATATACTTAGCTGTTTGGAAATTACGATTGCTATTTGTGTATTGTTGGCTCTCCTCCCCAAATGATGTTCTGAAATTTTAGATGCATGCGAGTAAGCAGCAGGATCAAAATGAAGGCCGTCACCTTGAGCACATGAAGTAATTTGGACAAAAAAAGAGACACTCATAAAAAGTGGCTCTTTTTTTGGCTTTAATGGGGCAAGTCAGTTTTATAGAATTTTTATACCTTGGAAAATAGGTTGAGTTTAGCCTTGTTTATTCAAGCTCTTTTTTTTGTTAGGCGATTTGTAATGGTATCTTCTTGCGGTGAAGTTTGCCGTATATAAAAGGCCAGTATGAATGCAATTATGGTCAAACCTGTTGCAATCATGAATGCATCATCCACTCCCATTACGCTACCTTGTTTAATGGCCATGGCCATTTGTGATGTATTATCTGGTGATATGTTCCTATGAGATAAGATTTCCTGAACATGCTTCGTTCCCTGGTTTGTCATGATGGAAACAAAGAATGCCATGCCAACAGCACCAGCTACCATTCTTAATGTATTGACCATTGCTGTTCCATATTTATTTAGGCTAAGTGCCAATTCATTTAATCCAGCTGTGAAGATAGGCATCATCAGTATCGACATTCCGAACATTCTAATAGTATATACCCACACCACATAAGAATAGGACGTATCTGTTTCAAGCCGCGTTAAAAGATAGGTTGTAATGATAGTGATGGCAAGTCCGCTCACCGCAAGCCATCTCGCACCAAATCGATCAAACAGCTTACCTGTGATAGGAGACATGATTCCCATTAAAATCCCGCCAGGCAATAGCATTAGACCGGATTCCATCGGGGTAAACCCACGGATATTCTGCATATAGATTGGCATGATGATCATTCCAGAGAACATACCCATAGTTGCGATGATGTTGATAATTGTCGTTAAAGTGAACATCCGATACCGAAAAATTCTAAATTCCAAAATAGGATGGGATACAGTAAATTGCCTCCAGACAAATAAAACTAAACTGATTCCTCCAACAAGGAACATCGTCAGTACTTCGGGACTGTCCCAGCCCTTGGTACCGCCAGTAGCAAATCCATATAGAACTCCGCCGAATCCGATAGTTGATAGTATTACACCCATTTTATCGAGTTTAGGCCGACTCGTTTGCCCTACTTTTTTGATGATGAAAATGGCAAAGATGAAGTCAAGCAGTGCAAATGGGAAAATGACAAAAAACAGAACCCGCCAAGAGTAGTTTTGTATAATCCATCCTGATAACGTCGGTCCTACAGCAGGGGCAAAATTCATCGCGATACCAAATATGCCCATTGCGAAACCGCGTCTGTTAGATGGAAATAAAGTGAAAATCACATTTGTAATCAAAGGGAATAAAATCCCTGCCCCAGCAGCTTGAACCACTCGTCCAATCAATAAGACGGAGAAGCTGGGGGCAATACCACATAGGAAAGTTCCTAAAGCGAAGAGTCCCATCGAAGCAAGATATAGTTGTCTTGTATTGAAACGTTCCATTAAGAAAGCAGTGATAGGGATGACAATCCCATTGACCAATAAGAAGATTGTAGTAAGCCAGTTAGCTGTTGCAGCTGATATTTCAAAATGATTCATTAATTGAGGCAATGCGATATTAATTAATGTCTGATTTAAGAAAGCGACTAGAGCCCCAGCCAGCATCACCGCAAACATGGGACCCGTTCGAATTTTAGTGATAGCTGTTTTGTCGTGATTCATTATTATGGCACGTCCTTTCCGCTAGGGTAGTACGTATTGTACTGCCTGCTATTTTTAAAAATTATAGAAATTAAAGCGAAGTTTTCAAGTAAACCAACCTATATTTTCCAATGATATACACCATCTTAAGTAGATTAACCTCAATTCACGGATTTTGGAGGCGTTTATTCTTTATTAACAACTAACTTGACAATATCCAGGATATATTCTCTTTTTTAGGAAATCCCCCAGTTTAACATCCATTCTACATGTATATCATACTTCGAACAATAATCACCAATATAATACTTATTACGTATCAGAAAAATTGTTCCACTTAAGTATAAATACTTTAACATTCTATCATTCGTATTCACTAAAAAATAGTTAATTGATAAAAAGGTGTGATGGATAAAAAAATCACGCCTTTTCCGTATGTGAGAATTAGTATTTTTTAAATATTCAAAATAATTATTGCAATCAATGTATTGGTTAATTATAATACAAAACATAACAAATAAAAAGATGTTTTGAGGGGGTGAAATAATTGAATATTGCAGGGATGAATATCACTTTTAGGCATTTTCCTTTTCATTATTTTTTGGATTGCATGGATCACCTTGAGATTAAAAGCATTGAATTATGGGGTGGGGAGCCACATCTATATGTTTATCGCAGCATACTAGGAAATATAAGGAGTTTGAGAAGGGAAATTAAGTCTAGAAATATGAAAATCCTCTGCTATACTCCAGAGCAATGTATCTATCCTTATAACATTGCATCCTAGGATGCTCATTGGCGAAAAAAAACATTGAATATTTCATGGAAAATCTTTACGCCGCGCTGGCGTTAGACACAAACATGATGCTTATCACTTCTGGAATAGGGGACTTTTCTGTCTCACAAGAGGAATCATGGAAGTATGCAAGTGACTCAATCTTTTTATTAACCAAAGTAGCTGAAAGGGAAGGTTTGATTCCTGCTTTAGAGCCATTAACAAAATATGAATCCAATCTTTCTCGTTAAAAGGAATGATAGATACAGTTTCAATGCAGCTGGCAGGTGAAACCCCTGATGAGTATTTTTCCTTCCTTCCCGAATTAAGCCATTTTCACCTAATGGATAGATGGTCAATCAGATACGCATCTGGCACTAGATGATGGGGTTTTAAATTGGAGAGAATACTTAACAAGCCTTAAAAGCCATCGTTACAAAGGAAGCTGTACTCTAGAGATCATGGGATCAAATTATTATCAAAATCCAAGAGATGCAATCATGAAATCTATTGAAAAAGTAAGGGAATTAGGAATTTAATCATCTAATTTGGAGGAACTCTTTATGAGTAATGGCACACTTACAAGAAAACTGGGTTTTTGGTCTGCTCTAGCTATTGCTGTTGGAACTACTATAGGGTCGGGTATTTTTGTCTCATCTGGTGATGTTGCAAGGGCTGCGGGTACTCCTTCCATTTCTATTCTAGCTTGGATAATAGGCGGGGTGATTGCCATACCGCAAGTAATGGTGCTGGCGGAGTTATCGACGGCATACCCCCAAAATGGAAGCGGTTACGTTTATTTAAATAAAGCTGGATGGAGGCCTTTGGCATTTTTATATGGATGGGCCACTTTCTGGGCTTTGGATCCTCCATCGATATCGATTATGGCTTTAGCGATTGTTTCTTATTTAGCAACCTTTTTCCCGTTTTTCTCAGGAGTGGCCGGGAAATTATTGGGTATTGCGATCATCCTGCTCATCACATCGATTCATTATCGAAGTGTGAAAGAAGGAGGTCTTTTCCAAGTCATTATCACGGCTATCAAAATCATTCCTTTCCTGATTGTCATTGTCCTGGGAATCATGTATATGAACCCTGATAACTTTACTTATACTCCAGGACCTGGTACCCAAAATTCAAGTTTAATAGGTGGTGTATCTGCAACCACATGGGCTTATACGGGGATGGCTGCGATTTGTTTCATGGCTGGTGAGTTCAAAAATCCAGGGAAAATACTTCCACGAGCTCTTATTAGTTCGGTATTCATCGTGTTGGCTTTATATACGCTGCTAGCGGTTTGTGTCATCGGCTTGATGCCATTTGAAGAATTAATGAACTCCAACGCGGCTGTTTCTGAAGCTGTAAAATATATTCCGGGATTATCTGATATTGCATCATCATTTGTTGCCATTACGGCGATTATTGTTATCTTGGGTTCGCTGAGCTCTTGCATAATGTTTCAGCCCCGCCTTGAGTATGCAATGGCAAAGGACGGACTATTCTTTCAACGTTTTGCAAGAGTCCATCCAAAGTATGAAACTCCAAGTTTCTCCATCATCGTTCAAGTTGCGTATGCATGTATTCTTGTGTGCTTTAGTAATTTAACGGTGTTACTTGGCTATTTCACACTGATTCAATTGGTTATTAACATTCTGGACTTTGCCGCAGTTTATAAATGTCGTAAAAGGGATGATTATAATCCAATCTATCGTATGCCAATGTGGAGATTAACGACGGTTTTAGCCATTCTTGGAGCATCATGGCTTGCCTGGGGAACATTTACTTGGGCTCCTATTCAAGGAGTGATTGCAGCATTGATCGTTATCGCAACAGGTCTGCCGGTTTACTATTATTGGGATAGGAAATATGGATCAAAGAGCAATAACGACAGCGATATCGTGGCTTAGCAGAATGATAAGGGAAGTTAGGCCTCTTCGATAAACGTCCTTAAAATTTAAACTAAAACAATTGTGAATTTTATTATGTTTAGTTATAATACAAGACATAACAAATAAACAAGGATACAGGGAGGAAGATATTGATGCTAAAGTTTGATGAGGGGTTATTTCTTGATCTTGTAGAAAAAGAGGGCCTAGCTTTTAGAGGCCAAATTGAAGAAATCGTAGATGGAATCACAAAAAGGGGCTACAGTAATATTTTCCTGATCGGGGCTGGTGGCACCATAGCCATGATGTATCCATATGAATACATTTTAAAATCAAATTCTACCATTGATGTCCATGCAGAAATTGCTGCTGAGTTCATGGTGATGAATCATAAGCATTTCAGCAAAGATTCAGTCTGTATTTTTACATCTGTATCTGGGACAACTCAAGAAACAGTTGCAGCGGCTGAATATTGTAAAGAAAAAGGGGCTACTACAATCGCTTTAGTTGCAGAGCCAAATACTCCGTTAACACAAATTGCGGATTATTGTATTACGACAGGTTCTGAAACGCACTCTTTTGATACATTCTTTATGCTTTTGTACATGGTCGTCTTCCGTTTCATGTATAACAATGATGACTTCCCACAATATGAACAATTCACGAAGGAGGTTTCTCTTCTTCCACGTGCAATTCTGGATGCCGTTAAATCTTTTGACAAAAAAGCAGAGGAATTTGCCATTACACATAAAGACACGGATTACCACATGATGGTCGGTTCTGGTAACCTGTGGGGAAACACTTATTCATATGCAATGTGCATTTTAGAGGAAATGCAATGGATCCAAGCGAAATCCATCCACGCGGCAGAGTTTTTCCATGGTACGCTTGAACTTGTTGTTGAAGATACAAGTGTTATTTTACTAAAAGGAGAAGACGAAACAAGGCCGCTAATGGACCGTGTAGAGAGATTTGTAGAAAAAATCTCAAAAAAGATAACGGTTATTGATACCAAAAGCTTTGAAATGGATGGCATCAGCGAAGAATTTAGAAAGCACTTTTCTGTTAGTATTAACTGGGCAGTATTAAGTAGAATCAGCGTTCACCTTGAGCGTGAAAGAAATCACCCATTAACACTTAGAAGATACTATCGACAAATGGAATATTAAGATTTGTGGAGCATTACTTAGTAGTGCTCCAGACTGTAGACAAATTAGAGAAGAACCAGATTACCTTCAATTTTTTCTTTAAAAAAAGGTCAAGCTGATTTCAGAAATCCGCTCCCTTTCCGCCGACTGTCTGCCAAGCCCCATCAAAGCAAGCGCCTGTGGGGTCTTGGCTAGCCAGTTATTCGGCAGGAGTGTTGCAAATTTCTTCAATCTAGAGAGTGTTTCTTATAATCAAGTAAAAAATATGAAGGAATCCTTTGACGTCAAAATGGAGCACTACTTAGTAGTGCTCATTTCTTAAGTTCAAAGAAAGCGGGGGGAAATGATGAGAACGGTTTCAGTTGGAGATAACTGTATGGATGTCTATCAAAAGAGCGGGGAGGTCTATCCTGGCGGTAATCCTTTAAATGTGGCTGTCTATTTAAAAGGGTTAGGTGCTGAATCTGCTTATATTGGCTGGGTGGGTTCCGATCAATATAGTGAAAAAATGGTTCAAGCGATTCAGGAAAAAGGCGTTGATATTTCTCATCTTTCGAGGAAAGAAGGAAAAACAGCGGTTACTTTTGTTGAAATGGTAGGTAATGACCGCAGATTTGGAGAATACGACGAAGGAGTCATGGAACATTTCTATTTAACGACGGAAGAGCTCCAGTACATTCAAACATTTCAGCTCATACATTCAGGGATTTGGGGACATACGGACAGGTACTATTCCTTTTTTAAAGAAAAAGGAATGCTCACGTCTTTTGATTTCTCAGATCAGCTAGAACACGATCTAGTGAAGACTTTACCGCAGTCTGTTGATTATCCTTTTTTCTCTTATACGAAGGATGATGCCTTTATCCGCCAATTTTTAATGGATGTAAAAAATCAAGGATCTAAAATTGCGGTCGCCACTTTAGGTGAAAATGGTTCACTTGCCTATGACGGCATTCAATTTTATCAATGCGGTGTCGTTGAAGCGAATGTGGTGGATACTATGGGTGCGGGGGATTCCTTCATTTCCGGTTTTATTTATGGAATATTGAAAGGCAAATCTATCGGTAATTGCTTAGAATCGGGTGCAGAGTCTGCTGCGAAAACAATTAGATATTTCGGTGCGTGGTGACTGGGAATGGAAATAATGTATAATAGATAGTAAATAATAAATTTTGACGGATAAGGATGAATCTAATATGAATTTAAATCCTTCAACCCCCCAGCCATTATATATGCAAATTAGGCAAATGTTGAAGAATGATATTCAGAACGGTAAATATAAACCAGATGAACAAATCCCAACCGAAGCAGAGCTTTGTGAAACTTATAACGTTAGTCGCATTACCATACGAAAAGCAATAGAGGAATTGGTGAAGGAAGGAACACTGACACGTATTCCGCGCAGAGGTACCTTTGTTGCATCTAATAAGTTCCATAATGAATTGTTATCCATAAGTGGATTCTCGGAGTTTAGTCATCAGCTTGGGATGATACCGAATTCCCGGATTTTACGAAGTGAGGTCATACCAGCTCCAAAAGACGTTGCAGGTCATCTCCTCATTGAAGAAGGTAGCCCCGTTCTCGAACTTGAGAGACTCATGTATGTAAATGATCGTCCGCTTTTCTACGATACCGCTCATTATTCGTTAATTCGTTTCCCGGATTTAGAAAAGAAGATTGCAAGGGATGAATCAACTTATAAAATCCTTATGGAAGATTACCATACAGAAATAGTCAGTAACGATAAAATTATAGACGTGATTGGTGCTACAAAAAACTATGCTAAATTTTTAGAATGTGATATTGGCGCCAATTTATTTAGAATATTAAAGATCGCTTTCGATGCAAACGACCGACCTGTGCATCTCTCAACGTTCATGTGTGAAACCAACAAGGTCAATCTGACTGTTCATCGGGCAAAATAGGTCAAGCCAAATTATTGGCATGACCTATTTTGAAGTTTTGAAAAGTGTTTTTACATTTTGATTTGGTGTATTACTCCTTCAACTCTCATCTTCCAACCTTTCTTCTTTGATCGTTGCAGATAAAATATCCTTACAATTAAAACATAAGATTTTCTTGTTATCTAACAGAATACCGTTCAGAAATCCAGCAGTACAATATACATTTCGTGCACAGCGAACACAAGTGCCAACTAGTTCGTCCATCGATATTTCCCCTTATTCAGTAATCGGATATAGTTTTGTTTTCTATTTTGAATAAAGGTAAAGGCCAAAATCTTGCATAACGGAAGTGTGCCCCATTTGCCGCAACATTGTAGCAATATTGCCACGATGATATGATCCGTGTGTGACAACGTGTAATACCGATTCGGAAATGGTAGTTTCAAGCAACCCAGCATATGGGTTATCCACGACAATTACCTTTTCCATATCCTCTGTACTCAGAAGTGATTTGTTTCTTTCGTATAAGTCTAAAAATATTTTTTTCATTTCCTCAATACTTTTCTTTTCCACCTCTTCTCTTAATTGATTGGAAGATGCCATTGCTTCATCCATACTTTTACCTGAGATAATGTCAAACCACGCATAATCTGTGAGATAAATGTGAGACAACACTTTTGATACCGACGAAAAACCACTCTGAATTTCCTTATGATAAATGTGCTGTGGAAGTTCATTTAACCGATCGATGATGACCACATTTGCCCACGAGTGATAGTTATACATTTCTAATACTGAATCGGGATGATTCATTAAAAAACCCCCATATACACTAGTTTTTTCGTATTGAACAATTTATGCAGTAAAAACAAAAAAAATTCAGGTAAATTCAATAAAGTATATTTATTAATATGCTGTTCTCTTATATATATAACAATTCCTCCTAACCGTTCTGCGCTCATCGCGAATATAAAAAGAGAGGTTTTGAGATAATACGAACTACTGATCATTCTGATTAGAAAAATGAATAGTAAGTGGTGGCCACATTAGAGTATTTTTTCTTGCAGGAAAACAGCTCCTTATATCGAACTGATAGTAAAGGAGATGGTATTTTTATGAATCTGAGGATCAAATATAGGCTTTATATCCATGTAGACGGAAAACTTATTCCAGAACAGTATGACCGATACGAGATACTAAACGTCAGGGAAGGTATAGATCCAGATGATACTAAGGATTACCAAGAGCTTATTAATAAATTGAGTAAGTCGATTAATCGACCTCTAAGTGAATTTGAAATAAAAAACTATGAAACAATGTAAGTGCAGTTACGTATTCTAAAATTTTCTCCTTCATTAGAACGAAAATCAAAATATAAAAGTGAAAAGGGAACTTCTGATTTTAAAAATGTAGCTTGCTAAATGGGCCTCCTCCCTCCTTAAAATTATAAGAAGGGAGAAGGTGTAATAGTGACCGAAAAAGAAAACCTTTGCCTTAAAAGTTCAGCAATATAGTTGAGCTCCGTTCAATGCAGAAAACTCCGTGGTATCAGTCTCATTTTTCTTTTTTATTAGTTTAAAATGTTGTAGGAATCTGAGCACCGCCTGATGAACCTCTAAAAATATGTAATAGATACAGTATCCCCAAATAACGACGGTGGGATAGAATTGCTGCGGTAGAGGCCAAGGAGACACAGATATGATTGAAGTGCATGATAAATAACGCCAATTAAGCGCGCCATTTTTTGGAGCGCTTAATTGGCGTTTGCTCATTAAAGTCAGATATCCGTCGAAAATATGGATAACAGCTTATTTATTGAGAAATTGTTTCTGATTTTTTGAATAGCCGTTGAATCGCTTCATCCGGCTAGCATTTATATCTCTGAGATCTTAAAAATAAACAAAAATCTCCTTATTAATCTTGACTTTGTAATATTTATTTCATATTATAATTTATAATGAAATGTTTATTTTAATAATGAGAAAATTTACTATTGGTTTGAACAGGAAGTGAATGAGGAGCTGGAAATGATGGTTGGTGGAAGCAATTTCAAAGTGTATAGCTTATTTTCCTTTATCTTCTTATGGTCGGGCTGGACCTAGTTGCTTAATCAATTGAATATCTGGGCTTGGTCTGAAAAATATCCACATTTAATAGAAGTTTTGATTAAATTTTAAAAAATCTCTTCTATTATTTATAAATACTTCGCATGAAAAAAATCTATATAAAGGGGAAATTAATTATGATACTACACGACAAAAAAACATTATCAGAAAAAACAAAAAAATCAGCTAATTTATTTGAAAAAGCTTGTGACGTGATTCCGGGCGGTGTCACAGCACATATTAAATACTTTCCGCCACATCCATTAATGATGGAAAAAGGAAAAGGCAGTAAGTTATATGATGTAGATGGAAATGAATATATCGATTATTTATTATGTTATGGAGCTCTTATATTAGGTCATGGTCATCAACAAGTATTTGATGCTGTGACAAAACAAATGTTAGAGTCTGGAACTACCATATTCGGTACGCCTCACAGGATGGAAACAACAATGGCGGAAAAATTAGTAGAGTTATATCCTGGTATTGAAATGGTTCGTTATACGAATTCAGGCTTGGAAGCTACACTTCTTGCAATTCGCACGGCGGTGGCTTATACCGGAAAACCGAAATTGGCAAAGTTTGAAGGACATTATCATGGAGGATATGATCAAGTATTAGTGAGTGTTAACCCTGATATGGATCAAGCAGGTAACGCAACAGCTCCTAAAGCGGTAGGAGAATCAAGAGGAATACCAGATTACTATATTGAAAATACCGTCATTCTTCCATTCAATGATTTAGAATCTACCGAGAAGATTTTACGTGCCCATGCACATGAATTAGCAGGTGTTATTTTAGAGCCAATTCAAGGAGGGTTCATACCTGCTGAACAAGAATTCATGGAAGGACTTCGTAGAATAACAGAAGAACTTAATATAGTGCTTATTTTCGATGAAGTAAAAACAGGATTCAGGATATCGATTGGGGGAGCTCAAAAAGTATATGGCATTAAACCGGATATCACTACATTAGGAAAAGTTCTGGGCGGCGGATTCCCAGAAGGGGCCATTGGAGGTAAAAAAGAAATAATGATGATTACCTCTGCTAGAGGCGGACGAGATATTTTAACAGCTGGAGCAGATAATACAGATAAACAAAATCCGTTATATCATAGTGGAACATACAATGGTCATCCAACCATTTTGGCTGCCGGTTTAGCAACTATTGACTTATTGGAACAAGAAGGAACAATGGAAGATTTGTTTACTAAGACGCAATCCTTACGTAAGGAACTTGAGAATGTGTATAAAAAACATGGCTTAAACATGCAAACAGTCGGTATGGGCAGTATCTTTAACATTATCTTAGCTGAAGGCCCGATTAAAAATTATCGTGATATGAGCAGGGCAAATACGAAATTAAGAAAAGAGATTGACTATGAGTTATTAAAATTAGGTATTTATACAAAGCCGCTTAATCGTTATTCGATGTCTGTTGTACACACGGAGGAAGATATTCTTCGAACTGTGGAAGCGCATGATGAAGCCATTGGACGAATCATGAAATAATTCAGTTTAACTGAGTGTCAGATGAAAAGCAAAAGGCCCGATCAAAGCGATTTCAATTGATCGGCCTTTTTTAATTCCACCATGGTACTTGCAATTAACTTGACAAAAAAGGATGAAAAAACCTATTGTTAAATTATAATCATTCACAAAAAGGAAATAGATACTCCTACAATACATAAATATAAATAAAGGGGCGCTCTTTTTAATGTCAAACGTCTATCAAAACATCGCTGGACAAATAGGGGAAATGAGCAAGTCCCACGTGAAAATAGCTACATATATATTAGAGAATCAAACGACCGTTCCTTTTTTTACAGTTGGAAAATTAGCAAAAATGGCAGGGGTCAGTGATGCCACCGTTGTGCGGTTTGCAACCTCGCTTGGCTATTCAGGCTATCCAGAGATGCAGCAGTATATGCAGAATTCCGTTAAGCAGCAACTGACAACGACAGAGCGATTAAAGATGTCCCAAAAGGTATACAATAAAGAGTCTTCAGGGGTATACGAAGTTTTCCAAGATGACATCGCAAACATAAAATCCACAATGGAGAAATTGGATGAAGATGCATTCCATGAAGCAGTGAAATGCTTATTACAAGCGAGAAGAGTATATGTTATCGCAAACCGCAGTGCCACTTCCCTGGGCGTGTTTTTGGAATATTATCTTCAAATTGTTTTAAATAATGTGGAACTTCTGCAGTCATTGGAGAATTCATCGGAAAAGTTATACAATTTAAGCGAAGAAGATGTAGTGATTGGTGTCAGTTTTGCACGATATACGAAAAGTACAATTCAAATGTTTTCTTTTGCAAAGGAAAAAAATGCGACAACAATTGCCATTACTGATAATTTACTCTCACCGCTTATTCCCCATGCGGACATTCCGTTGACAGCATCCAGTCAGATGCCCAGCTTCATTGACTCTTTCGTTGCACCATTAAGCTTGATTAATGCTTTGATCATGTTTGTCGGAAAAGAGAAGCAGGAAGATATACACGAGCGATTAGAAGTTTTAGAAGACATCTGGAGTCATTTTGATGTTTTTCAAAAAAAGAAAATGCAATAGAAAGAAGCCTTACTCTTCCACATTGGAAAAGTAAGGCTTTTTAATTAATCACATAATCGTATTCTGCCTTAGCTTATTTCAATGGAGGCAAATTACTGGATAGTTTACTTTTCTCCTCTGCGCTACTGATGTTCTTTTTCCCGAAAAAATGAGTCAACACAATAATTACCCCAGTTAGTAGGAGTGTTGAATATAGTTGGCTTCTTGTAGAATCGATAAAAGCCATGGAAATTAAAATGATGGAAATCCCCAGGATCGTCGCATATGTCAAATATGGGAACAACCACATCTTCACTTTCAGAGCATCAGGATTCTCTCTTTCTAATCTATTTCTCATCCTCAACTGAGAAATGGAAATAACCAAATAAACTAGTAATATAATCGCTCCTGATGAATTAACGAGAAACAGAAAAACTAATTCAGGCGAAACATAACTCATCACTACAGCAATATAAGAAAATATGGTAGCTGCAAAAACAGCTCTGGCAGGTACGCCATTATTATTCAACTTACTAAAATATTGAGGGGCATCCCCTTTTTTAGCTAAAGAGAAAAGCATTCGGGATGTTGTATATAATCCAGCATTTAGACATGATAAAACAGCAGTTAGTACGATGAAATTCATGAGGTGAGCTGCAAAAGGAATGCCTAGGTTTTCTAAAACCGCAACAAATGGGCTCTGTAATACATTGGCAGAATTCCAAGGAAGTAATGTCACAACTACGGCTATTGAGCCTACATAAAAGATCAAGACACGCCAAATTGTACTATTAATAGCTTTAGAGACAGACTTAACAGGATCCTTTGATTCAGCTGCTGCAATGGTTGCTACTTCTGTACCGGCAAAAGAGAAAAATACAGTGATGACTCCCACAAAGACGGAACTTACACCATTAGGGAAAAATCCTCCGTTTTGTACAAGGTTAGATATTCCAACCGTCGATTCTCCTGAAAATCCGAATATATAAGATACGCCTAAAATCAAAAAGGCGATGATGCTCGCTACTTTAATCATGGCAAACCAATATTCAAATTCTCCAAAGGATTTCACTGAATAGATATTTGTTAAAGTCAAAGCGATTGTCAAGGCCAAAGCAAGGAACCATAAAGGAATACCTGGGTACCACATATTGATGATGGCTGCACCTGCAATGGCTTCAATGGCAATAACGACAACCCATTGAAACCAATAAAGCCACCCAACTGTTGTACCTGCCCAAGGGCCAATTGCGTCCCGGGCATACTCTGAAAATGAACCACTTGATGGATTGGAAGTGGCCATTTCACCAAGGCTCTTCATAATCAAGAACACTAAAACACCGGCAATTACATAAGAAACCAAGATGCCAGGCCCGACCTTATGTATGGCAGCGCCACTACCTACAAAAAGACCTGCACCAATGACGCCTCCGATAGCAATCATTGACATGTGACGAGAACTGAGTGATTGTTCTAAATCATTCTGTTGTTTTTTCATGTAAGACCTCCCTGAAAAATGTTGTGTAAAAGTTTACAATTACCCTAACCGAAACTGGATTGATTATAGTTTACACAATTTTTAGATTTTTTTTGAAATAAAAAATTCAAAATTAAATACCAAAAGAAATAATCGTTGCTTAATTAAATTAAATAAAATATTATTAAATGAAACACAGGTTTCAAAAAAATCTGATAATTTTCATTTGCAGAAAAGGATGTGCTTTTGTTGATTAAGGTTGCTGCAGTTCAATTACAAGCTATCCCTGGAGAAAGGGATAAAAATATTAAAAATTGTATAGAAATGGTTGAAGAGGCGGCTAAACAGGGAGCTGAATTAATCGTATTACCTGAACTTTGGGTGAGTGGTTACTATTTATCGAAGGAGCAATTCCAATCGTTGCAAGAGGTTTCGAATGGAGAGACTGTTTCTTTATTTCAAAAGCTCGCTAAAGAGTTAAAAGTAATACTCATCGTACCTTTTGTTGAGGGGGAAAATGGAAACCTTTACATATCCTTAGCTGTAATTGAGTCAACAGGGGAAGTCATTGCCACTTATCGGAAATCATTTGTATGGGGAAGAGAGAAGGAAATATTTACTCCTGGTGAGAAAGTCTATACTGCAATAGAAACATCGAAAGGAAAAATAGGTGTTCTTATTTGTGCAGATATTGAATTTCCTGAACCTAGCCGAATTCTAGCTCTTCAAGGTGCAGAACTTATTATTGTTCCTTCAGTATGGAGTTACGGAGCTGAAACAAGATGGGATATTCAACTTCCGGCACGTGCACTCGATAATACGGTTTATATTCTTGGCGTAAACACGGTTAATGAGGGAAGTTGTGGAAAGAGTAAACTTGTTGCTCCGACCGGTGAGGTCCTATGTGAAGCTTCAAGAACAGAGCAGAGTATTCTAATTCATGATGTGGATTTTTCGATTATATCCGAGGTGCGAAAAGAAGTTCCTTATCTGGATGATTTAGACAAGAAATTGTGGCCAAATGCTTGTTTATTTGAATTGAAAAAATAGTTTTTTTCAAAATTCATTAAACGAATTATATGGGTATATAACTAGAATCTTATAAAAGTTTATTAAAATCCATTTTTCGTGTAGGCGAGGCAGGGGGGAAGTACCTATTTATTGTGCAAAGAAGAAGCTTCACTTTAGTTAAATAAGTGGAAAAAGCAAAGCGCCAATGGTAGTGGAATTGACGAATTATTGAGCCAAAGTTAATTAAATATGACTATATTATTATTTCTTCTCCACTGTAATTTTTACAGGAAAAGATAAAAAAGTGCTTCCTTTTCATTGGGAGATGGGGATGAATTAATTGTATGTTAAATTCCTTCTAAGAAGGTTATAGATTGTTTGGTTCATGGTGTGAATATTTTGATGTTACTCGGCAGTTTAGCTAATGCAATAGGTATAGTGCTCGGAACACTAATTGGGCTTTTGTTAAGAAGAATTCCAGGTCATATGAAACAAACAGTGAAGGTTGATATTGGTGTGGCTGTTATAGTTCTTGGTCTTGAAATGGCTTTGAAGAGTAACGACTTTTTTATTGTAATTGTTAGTTTAGTAGTGTGCGCTATAATCGGGGAACGGATGAGACTAGAAGATCAACTTCACCGGACTTGGTACCATTCTCGAAAGGAAATTAGGAAATAAACAGAATAGAAACATAGCACAATGATTCGTTTCCGCGACACTTATTTTTGTAGTTGAATAAATGGGGATTATTGGAGATTGAGATGGCGGGTTGCGACAGGATCATTCAGTTTTACTAACAAAGTCAATGATTGCTGGTTTTACTAGCATGGTTTTAGCCAGTACTTTAGGTACTTTTTCAATATTATTATTAATATAAAAACCCACCTTGGTCAGGGGATCATCTGAAAGGTGGGTTTATTATAAATTCCGGCTTGGAATCCGAGCAATCTATTTCTAATAGTCCGGAATTTAAACCTCCGTTCATACTCATTACATCAATTGAAACATAAAAAACCCGGATAAGGGACACTTTTTTATATGTGTCGTTGTCCGGGTATATTTCATAGCAAGTTCCAATTCCATATCAAAAATTCTACTATATCTTTCGTCTAAACCATAAACATAAACATTTGTCCTGCGCAAATAGGTCAGACCTTTTGAATGGGAACTTGAATTTCAAAGGTAATCTCGTTTGGTTTATCTGTGATAGTAATATCAACATGCATAATTTGCAGGGCATCGCCGATAATTTGATAACCACCTTCATCAAGATAATCAATTATTTTACTTAAGCTTTCGCTTCGGTTCCATAATAATTCTCCATTATAACGGATACAAGCAAACAACCCAGCAGGAATGATTTTTTGGTACTCTTTTGGTATTTTTTCTTTACTTTTTGCCACAACAAAAATGACTGATGGTTCTTCAAAACGTTTAGATTTAAGATCTGCTTCCTGGATGAGAATTCCTAGTCTGTTACTGGCCAGAATCGGTGACTTTTCAGCAAGCATATTTTCAAGCCTTATAACTCCATAACAGAGCTCTATATTATTATTGATTTTTTCATTCAATGTAATTAATTTCCTGCGTTCTATTTTGTGCAACATGACCATTTGTAGTTCTTTTTCTCTTGATATATGATCCAAATATACAATTTTCTTCCGGATATTTTCTTCCAAGTCGGTTAATTCATTAAGCTTTGAAACAAGATCTGCGTGCTTAATTTTAAGAATGTCTAAAGACTTACTGACATTACGTTCATTGAAATAATCCTTTATCTCGTCCGTACTCATTCCAAGTTGCCGTAACTCTTTAATGGTTCCTAAAACCTCGTACTGGAAAATAGAATAGTAGCGATATCCCGAATGTGAATCGGTATATTTCGGCTTGAATAAATTAATCCGATCATAATGGCGCAAGGTCTCTGTAGTCATCCCTCGCAACTTAGCCATCTCACCAATAGTTAATTTTTCTTTCAGTTAAATCGCCCCCTTAAAAAATATAATACAGGTGTTGACCTTTGTGTTACAACAACCTTTATAATCAAAATACACAATTATTGAAATCTTCTGAGTAATCTTTAAAAATGTGGGGGAGCTGATTATGAAACGGAAAAAACTTGCTAGAACACTTACTTTGTCACAGGTTGTTTTTTTAGGGATTGCTTGGAATAACCCCATGGTATTTTTTAATACCTATGGAATCGCCACCGTAACATCACATGGTGTAATTACGGGTGCTTATAGTATTGCATTTCTAGCAATATTTTTTACAGCGCTCAGCTATGGAAAGATGGCAAAGGCATACCCTATCTCAGGTTCAGCTTATACATTTACCCAAAAATCTATTAATCCTAAAGTTGGGTTTGTTGTTGGTTGGACAATTATGCTTGATTATATGTTAACACCTATGGTGACGTGTTTGATGTCCACTGTCTTTTTAAGTGCAGTGTTTCCAGGGATTCCACATTTTGTGTGGATTATTCTTTTGACTACTATCATAGTTGTACCGAGCATACTAGGGGTAAAGACATCAGCATCCGCAAGTAAAATTTTCGTTATTGCTCAAATCATATTCGTTTGTTTTTTCTGGATATTAACCGTCAAAAATTTATTAGATGGAGTAGGAACAGGCACTCTTTTCTCGAGTAAACCATTCTTCAATTCAGAGGTTCCCTTTTCAGTAATCTTAGCAGGATCTTCAATTCTTTGTTTTAGTTTTCTTGGTTTTGACTCACTTACTACCTTGTCAGAGGAAACAATCAATCCTGAAAAAACTATCCCAAGAGCTATTATCATAATGTTGCTGTTTATAGGAGTTTTGTACATTGGCTCTTCCTACTTAGCACAATTGGTCTATCCGGGTTTTTCATTTGAAAACACTGATTCAGCAGCCATGGAAATCGCTATACTAGTTGGAGGAAACCTATTCAAATCATTATTTATAACTGCAGTAATTATTGGTAACTTTTCTTCAGGAGTTGCTTCAATTACAAGCGCATCACGTGTGTTGTATGCAATGGGCCGGGATTCTGTATTGCCTAAACAATTTGGTTATATCCATCCCAAATATAAAACACCGTCACACGGTATTATCGTGATAGGTATAATTTCTTTACTAGGTGTCGTGTTAACTCTGGAGCAAGTAATCAAGTTTATTAATTTTGGAGGGCTCATTGCTTTTACATCAGTTAATCTTTCTGTTATCGCCCATTATTTTATAAGAAATCAGAAACGTTCTTTTAAAGACTGCATAAGTTATTTATTTTTACCGCTCATGGGCGCAGCATTTACTATGTGGTTATGGTCACATCTAGAAATGGAGGCATTGATCCTTGGAGGCATCTGGGTGGTTTGTGGCTTAGCATATCTTCTTTATATGACAAAATTTTTTCACAATCCCCTTCCTGAGTTTCATTTTGAAGAAGAGATAATCCCTCAAAAGGTAGAGGAAATGTAATCTGTTATTCCGATAAAAAGGTGTAAGTATAAGTAACATAAGGAGGTGTGAATACATTGAAAACACAGAAATATGAAAGCGCTATCTATTTCTGGATGTAAGATCTCTAAAGTAAGAATAATGAACTGGGGGTTTTATCAAATTGCATAAGTTGAAAATGTTTATAAATGGTGAGTGGATGGATTCTTTAAGTAAACAGAAGAGTAATGTTGTAAACCCCGCAAACGGTGAGATCATTGCAGAGGCGCCCAGCGGAAATACAGAGGATGCCAAGATGGCCATTGATGCAGCACGACTAGCATTTGATTCTGGGATTTGATCGGACTTACCGGCTTCGGAGCGGGCTTCCTACTTATTTAAAATAGCGGAAAAGATTGAAGAAAACGCCTCCGAGCTTAGCCAACTTGAAACAGCAAATACCGGAAAACCTCTTAAAGAGTCAGAGTTTGACATTGCTGACGCAGCTGATTGTTTTCGGTATTACGCCGGGTTAGTCACAAAACCAGATGGCCAAACGTATCCCGTTTCCGATCCTGTACAGGCGATGGTTGTCCGGGAACCGGTCGGCGTATGCGGGCTGATAGCTCCGTGGAATTTCCCTTTGCTGACAGGAGCTTGGAAAATTGCCCCTGCCCTTGCGGCAGGAAATACATTGGTGTTTAAACCATCCGAGGTAACGCCGAATACCACTGTTAAATTATTTGAGATTATTAAAGTGGTTGGCATACCGGATGGCGTTGCCAATCTCGTGATGGGCGTTGGGGGAACCGTAGGAAATGAGATAGCGGAAAGCGATAAAGTCGATATGGTTTCATTCACTGGGAGCACATCAACGGGCAGAAGCATCATGAAAACAGCTGCAGGAAATATTAAGAACATTGCACTCGAACTTGGCGGCAAGTCACCCAACATCGTTTTCGCCGACGCAGACTTTGAGACAGCAGTGGATTATGCTTTATATGGAATTTTTGTAAACGCCGGTCAAATTTGTAATGCAGGATCACGTTTGCTTCTTGAAGAGAGCATTCACGATCAGTTTATCAATAGACTGATAGAGAAAGCAAAAAAGATCCGAGTCGGACCAGGTGATAAACCGTCTACAGATATGGGCGCCCTTGTCAGTGAAGAACATATGAATAAGGTACTTAAATATATTCAACTTGGCATAGAAGAAGGGGCAAAATTAGCCTGTGGCGGCAAGCGTATCACAGGAAATGGGCTTGAAAATGGTTATTTTGTTGAGCCGACGATATTTGTCGATACCAAACCGGACATGAGAATTGTTCAGGAAGAAATATTCGGGCCAGTTCTTACCGTTCAAAAGTTTAAGGACGAAGCGGAAGCCATCCAGCTTGCCAATGATACGCCATATGGCCTTGCAGCTGGTGTATTTTCACAAGATGGTGCAAAGGCTTTAAGAGTGATTAAGAAAATAAGAGCCGGAATTACATGGATTAATGCCTATAATCTAGCTTACAATGAAGCCCCGTGGGGAGGCTATAAGCAGAGTGGAATTGGCCGTGGATTAGGAACTTTTGGTTTAGATGAGTTCAGTGAGGTAAAACAAATCAACATCAATCTAGAAGTGAAGCCAACCAAGTGGTTTGATCATTAAAAATTGAGAAGTAGAGATAAACGAGTAAAAGAGAGTGAATCATTGTGCGATATTTACACTATTTAAAAAATTGAAAGGGGAAATTAATTATGCTATGGGATTTTAATTTCAATCTACCTACATCTATAGAGTTCGGGAACGGAAAAGTTAAAAATATTGGGAAAAGAGCAAAAGAGCTAGGTGGAAAAAAGGCTCTTCTTATTACAGATAAAGGACTGGCACAAACTGGGATTTTACAAAAGGTTACAAATTCGTTAGATCAAGAAGGGGTCAATTATATTGTCTTTGATGATATCACTCCTAATCCAAAAGATGTGGATTGCCAAAGAGCCTATCAACAATTTAAAGACGAGAAAATAGATCTATTGATTGGTCTTGGGGGCGGCAGTTCAATGGATTCAGCAAAAGCAATCGGTACACTTTTAACACACGGAGGAGAACTTAAAAATCGTTACGGTGTAAATTTACTAGAGCGAGAAATAACTCCACTCATATGTATCCCCACAACTTCAGGTACTGGTAGTGAGGTTACAACAGGCTCTGTTATTACAGATACAGTTACAAAACAAAAAGAGGCTATACTTGATATTAAATTGGCTCCAAAATTGGCAATTTTGGATCCTGAATTAACTCTAACTCTTCCGAAATCTATAACTGCTGCTACAGGAATGGATGCACTTACACATGCTATAGAAGCTTATACTTGCAATGTTGCCGAACCAATTTCAGATGCTCTCAGCCTTTATGCAATTGAATTAATTGCTAAGTATCTTCCTTTAGCTGTGGAAAATGGCAATAACTTAGAGGCACGGAAAAATATGCTTGTAGCCAGTTTAATTGCTGGTATAGCATTTGATAACTCGGATCTTGGAGCGGTACATGCTATGGCTGAACCACTTGGAGGTCTTTATGATACTCCGCATGGAGTTGCAAATTCCATATTTCTTCCACATGTGTTTGAGTTTAATATTCCATCAAACCCCGAGAAGCATGCCATTGTAGCTACAAAGCTTGGAGCTTATAGAGGAGGTAAAACAATAGAAGAAACGGCCCATGAAGGTGTTGTATTGTTAAAAGAGCTTGCAAGAAAAATTGGCATTCCTAACTTTCGAGATCTGAGTAATGTCAGTTCTGAAGATTTCCCTTTCCTGGCTGAAGGGGCAGCGGTTCATTTGTGTACACAGACTAATTCACGGGAATTGACACGCGCAGATTATTTGGAATTATTTAAAAACACTTATGAAGTGAAAAACACAACATTAATTTAAGATTGATAATCATGTAAAAGTGGTTCCTGGAAATATAGGAGAAAGTTTCAAAATATTCAATTATAAGAAAATATCTAAATTGACTCAATACTAAATGACTGTGGAACAAAATTTTTTGAATTGGTGGCCAGCTTGATAGAAGTTTTAATTCGGTGGCCACCATGGTTTACAGAAAGCTTGCGTATGACCAAACCTGTTACAGATCATTATTAGCTATTTATGGATATGAGATTGCTAAAGGGAAGAATAACGAACTGGAGGTTTTCCAAATTGCATAAGTTGAAAATGTTTATAAACGGTGAGTGGATGGATTCTTTAAGTAAACAAAAGAGTAATGTTGTAAACCCCGCAAACGGCAAGATCATTGCAGAGGCGCCCAGCGGAAATGCAGAAGATGCCAAGATGGCCATTGATGCAGCACGACTAGCATTTGATTCTGGGATTTGGTCGGGCTTACCGACTTCGGAGCGGGCTTCCTACTTATTTAAAATAGCGGAAAAGATTGATGAAAACGCCTCCGAGCTTAGCCAACTTGAAACAGCAAATACCGGAAAACCTCTTAAAGAGTCAGAGTTTGACATTGCTGACGCAGCAGATTGTTTTCGCTACTATGGTGGTTTAGTCACAAAACCGGATGGCCAAACATATCCCGTTTCCGCTCCAGTACAGGCCATGGTTGTTCGAGAGCCGGTAGGGGTATGCGGACTGATAGCTCCGTGGAATTTTCCTTTGCTGACGGGAGCTTGGAAAATCGCCCCTGCCCTTGCAGCAGGAAATACGCTTGTATTTAAACCAGCAGGGGTAACTCCGGTTACCACTACAAAATTGTTTGAGATTATCAAAGAAGTTGGCATACCAGATGGTGTTGCCAATCTCGTGATGGGCGGTGGAGGAACCGTAGGAAATGAAATAGCGGAAAGCGATAAAGTCGATATGGTTTCATTCACTGGGAGCACATCAACGGGCAGAAGCATCATGAAAACAGCAGCTGGAAATATTAAAAACATTGCACTCGAATTAGGCGGCAAGTCACCCAACATCGTTTTCGCCGATGCAGACTTTGAGACAGCAGTCGATTATGCTTTATATGGGATTTTTGTAAACGCCGGTCAAGTTTGTAATGCAGGGTCGCGTTTGCTGCTTGAAGAAAGCATTCACGACCAGTTTATCAATAGACTGATAGAGAAAGCAAAAAGGATCCGAGTCGGTCCTGGTGATAAACCGTCTACAGAAATGGGCGCCCTTGTTAGTGAAGAACATATGAATGAGGTACTTAAATATATTCAACTTGGCATAGAAGAAGGGGCAAAATTAGCCTGCGGCGGCAAGCGTATCACAGGAAATGGGCTTGAAAATGGTTATTTTGTTGAGCCGACGATATTTGTCGATACCAAACCGGACATGAGAATTGTTCAGGAAGAAATATTCGGGCCAGTTCTTACTGTTCAAAAGTTTAAGGACGAAGCGGACGCCATTCAGCTTGCCAATGATACGCCATATGGCCTTGCAGCTGGTGTATTTTCACAAGATGGTGCAAAGGCTTTAAGAGTGATTAAGAAAATAAGAGCCGGAATTACATGGATTAATGCCTATAATCTAGCCTACAATGAAGCGCCGTGGGGAGGCTATAAGCAGAGTGGAATTGGCCGTGGATTAGGAACTTTTGGTTTAGATGAGTTCAGTGAGGTAAAACAAATCAACATCAATCTAGAAGTGGAGCCAACCAAGTGGTTTGATCATTAGAAATTGAAGTAGAGATAAACGAGTAAAAGAGAGTGAGTAATGCACACATCGAAAAAATGTATGTCTAATAATAGAGGAAGCATTTTTTTTAAAAAAATTCAAATATTATTTCTGTAGATGGCTTTAACAGATTCCTAAGTGTTTATTTTACGTGTAAAATGCCAGTTCATCAAGATTTGCCTTATGTAAAACCTAAATAAGACAAGAATAATATTTTACTGTATATGAATTATATTCCCTGTAGTCCTTCTCTGTGTCGTTTACTAAGGAGTATCGAATATCAGAAAATATGTTGGTTCCTGGTAGTCATTATTGACAACACAATTATGTTTTACCTGGTTTTATAGGATGGCATGAAGCTTACATATATATTATTTTCGAAGAACGTAATACAAGTGGGAGGAAAAGTTCATGTCGAATAATAAAAAACAACATCTTAATTTACCATTTACAGGAATCTGTACTTTCGGGAAATATCCCGTATGTCCTGATTTAGACCAGTTAGACGCAGATGTTGCTGTCATTGGAGTTCCAAATGATATGGGAACACAATGGAAGTCAGGCGCAAGAATGGGTCCAAGGGGAATTCGTGAAGGCTCTACATTATATAGTTTCGGGTTAGATGGTGCCTATGATATTGAAAATGATATCATGTATCTTGGCCCGAAATGGAAAGTCGTTGATTGCGGCGATGTGGACATGGTACATGGTGATATGATGCAATCCCATGATAATACGGAAGAAGCCATTCGAAAAATAGTTTCAAAAGGTGCAATGCCGGTTGTATTAGGTGGAGATCATTCCATTACAATTCCTGTAGGAAAGGGCTTGGGTGAACTCGGGCCATTTCATGTGATCCAGATTGATGCGCATTTAGACTGGGCAGATCACCGTTCTGGAATGCGGGTTGGACATGGAAGCTGCATCCGCCGCTTATCAGAAATGAATCATGTTCAAAAGATTTTCCAATTGGGTGTTCGTGGAATCAGCAGCAGTAAAAAAGAAGATGTCGATGCTGCCAGAGAATACGGAAGCGTCATCTTGTCTCCCCGCCAAATGAGAAAGATGGGATTTGAACAGGTTCTGGAACTTATTCCAGCAGGTGAAAAATATTATATTACCATGGACATTGATGGCCTCGACCCATCGATTGCCCCTGCGACAGGCACACCTTCTCCTGGAGGCCTGCTTTATGATGAAGTCAACGAATTACTCCATGGAATTGCAAAAAGAGGAGAAGTAATCGGTTTTGATATGGTAGAAGTAGCTACTCCTTACGATCATGCGGGAATAACTGGACAAGTAGCAGCGCGTCTCTCATTAGACTTGCTTAGTTATGTTTTGAAAGAAAAAGAGAAAAGCCAGGCTATAATCAGCGATCATCAAGAGGAGAACTTTATAAAGAAGCATTAGTCTGTTAAATTTGAAAGCGTTTGCTGATATAAAATGATTTTTCCGTTTTTCTTTTCTTAGGTTCCTGAATATGTATAAATAAAGAGGAAATTCGATAAATGAAAATTATAGAAATAATTTTCAATAGTAAAGATATAGAGTGTTCAAATATATATAGCGGATGACGATTGTGGGAGAGTGCAATATAGACTGCCACCGAAGGAGCGAGTTCCAAAAAAAACCTTGGAACAAATCTCTCAGGTAAAAGAACCACAATGGGACGCAACTCTGGAGAGCGCGTTTATAAAACGCCACCAAAGGGGAAGACTCTTTTCAGTATAGAGTTAAACTCTCAGGTAAAAGGACAGAGAAGGGAATGTTGCCATTACCCTTTTCTGTCCTTTATGCGTGCATAAACAGGGGGACATGTTATGGAGTGGCAGCAGTTATCTAAAAAGAGGAAGAAATAAGAATGAGCTTGCAGAATAATATCAAACCATTTTTGTAGCAAATGAAAACGAACGGAATTCATCGCATTCATGCCAATATTGCCGGCAACTGTGGGGTGTCGGTATCAAGCAATTAACCAGCAGATTCAAGTTGTTTAAGGGATGAAAAAGTTTTTTTAACTATTAATGAAAGCTCTTACATTATATTTTTTGATAATCAATTAAGGAGGGGTTTAAATTGGAGAATCGAAATAGCAATACGAAAAAGTGGTTTACCCTTGCTGTACTTATACTTGGAGGAGGAACGGTTTTTAAACTCCCTTGGTTAAAAGATGCTTTTTATGTCCCAATGATGGATTATTTTCATCTAACACACACACAAATCGGTTTTACATTGACTGTTTACGCTTTTATCCAAACCTTTGGGTACATAATATCTATGTATGTAGCTGACCGGTTTTCAAAGAAAAAACTAATGCCGACTTCTTTAATCGGTATTGGATTAACTGGATTTTACCTGACAACATTTCCGAGTTATTATGAAATTTTAGTCATTTGGGGACTTTTCGCTTTATTTGCAGAAATCGCTTTTTGGCCAGTGTTAATCAAATCTGTAAGATTACTAGGAGATTCAGATGAACAGGGGAGAATGTTTGGATATTTAGAAGCAGGAAGAGGAATTGTAGATACCGTTATAGCGTTTGCTGCCCTTGGAATCTTTAAATGGCTAGGAGAAGGCGCAACAGGTTTAAAAGGTGCGATAATCTTCTTCTCTATAACAATGATTGTAATTGCTGTTATTTTATATTTTCTCCTTGAAGATGATGAAGTTAAAGCTCTGGATGAGCAAGGCAATAAAATAAACAAAAATAAAGTTGCATTTGAAGGTGCTATAAAAGCAATAAAAATGCCAGAAATATGGGTTGTTGCATTCACAATTTTTTCAGTATATTCAGTTTACATTGGATTGACGTACTTTATACCATTTTTAAAAGATATCTATGGAATACCTGTCGCTTTAGTTGGAGTATATGGGATTATTAACCAATATGGTTTGAAAATGTTAGGCGGACCGATAGGCGGATATCTTGCTGATAAAAAGTTTAAATCTCCATCTAAATATTTGAGGGTGGCTTTTGCAGCATCGATTATCGGAATGATTATATTTATTCTCTTACCTCATCAAACTCTTAATGTATATGTTGGTGTAACCTTTACACTTGCCTACGGTGCGATTATCTTTACTCAAAGAGCTGTATTCTTTGCTCCTATTGAAGAAGTAGGAATCCCGCGGGAAATAAGTGGTGCAGCAGTTTCTATAGCCTGCTTAGTAGGATATGCCCCTTCTATGTTTGCCTTTATTCTATATGGAAGCATGTTAGATCGATCTCCAGGAATGGAAGGCTACAGACATGTCTTTTTAACAATGATTGCATTTGCGGTCATAGGTTTTATTATTAGTAGTTATTTAGTTAAAATCGTAAACAAGAAAAAAGAAAATCAACAAAATTTAGAAACAAAAGAATTAAATAATTAATTAAAGGTGGGTAAAAAAATGAAAATTGGATTAGAAACAGAAAGCTATCACTTGCAGTTTATTACAGGTCGAATGGATATTTTCGGTTTTATCAGAAAAACAGCTGAATTGGGATTAGACGGAGTCATGATCAATATTGTTCCATGGCCAGGGTTGCCAGGATGGGGCACTTTAGAATCATTTGAACCGGAATATTTAGAGAGCGTAAGAAAAGAAATTCAAAAGTATGGATTTTTCGCTGAAATAGATACAAATGGAAGCGATCCGGAACATCTAAAAGAGGTCATTGAGGCAGCACATAGAATCGGAGCGGATGTGATTCGCACGTATACATGCTTAGGAGAGTATGATCCGGAAAGGTTGAAAAAAGCACCAGGTGATATCAAACAAATTGTACCATTATTAGAGAAATACAGGATAAAACTAGCTGTGGAAAATCACGAGGAAGAGTTAACAGATGAGGTTATTCAAATTATTAATGAAGTCAACAGCCCTTGGGTTAGGGCTCATTGTGATGTGGGCAACGGAATGATGGCATGGGAAGATCCGGTTGAAGCTGTACGAAAATTAGCACCATATGCATTCACAACCCATTTTAAAGATCATATTATCATTCATGATGGTGAGGATTATAGGGTATGTGGTGTACCAGTAGGCACAGGCAATATTGATACAGAAGAATGTTTTAAAATACTGGTTGAGAAATCTACCCTAACTAGAATCAACGTTGAAATGTGTTTTCCATATGCCATCAATTTTAAGAGAGAGCTTGGTGCAGGCGGAGTCTTTGAGGTTGGAGAAGGAGCTTTCAAAGTTGAACAACCTCCTTATGATTTAAGTGTCATTAAACCATTGGATTACTATTACCCTCCAAAAGAACTTTTAGAACAAATGATTGAAGATCAAGAAAAAGGTACAGAACAATCGGTTAAGTATACCCTTGCTTTACGCGACAAATATTGCCGATAAATAATATGTAGAAAGCAGGGGGCAAGAGTAAAGCTTCATTGCTTTACTCTTGATCATTTTTACAAAGTGATGAGGAAGCCTTATATTATCCCATGATCCAAGGTTGGTTTTTCGAAATAACTGATTGTTGTATAAATTTGTTCATATAAAGGTGATATGTTTAAAATTATTGCAGCAGTTCCAGCTGATACTTTCTATTGGGTTGATAGAGAGACTCTTTTGATCGCCATCATTGCTGTCACTTTGCTTTACGAATCCAACACAAGGTTCTTTAATAAGTGTCGCATGTCTTGTTGAAGTAACGGATACGCAGATTAATAACTAACGTTTTAAACCAGCCCCTCTCAATTAAGAGAGGGGCTTTATCTTATTCTCAAGTGATTTTTGACTATTTCTACATTTTTACTGATTCAGTATATACTTATGATGTTTCATCCTGCCGTGAATTTTTTTGTAAAAGATCACGGATATCCTTTAAATATTGCTCGGATGCCGGTACCGCTTCCAATACCTCTTCCTCGTTCGCTTGTTTTTTTCTAATAAGAGAATTCGCTACCTTCATAAACATGAAAATCGCAAATGAAATGATCAAGAAATCAATCACAGCTTGGACAAATTCACCATATTGAACAACTGCGTTTCCAACTGTGATAGATAACGAAGAAAAATTGACCCCTCCTAATAAAACTCCTATTAGCGGTGTGATAATATTATTGACTAGTGATGAAACGATCTTCCCAAAAGCAGCACCCATTACTACAGCTATTGCAAGATCTAGAACGTTTCCTTTGGTAATAAACTCCCTGAATTCCTTTATCATCGTAACTACACCTTTCTTTTTTCAATTGATAAAAGCATATCAGAACCATGGTGAAAATTGAATAGTGTAAGAGGCATCCATAATTCCAAAGATAGGACCATTCATCCGTTTAATCATTTGAATCCGTTAATATAATGCACTCCGATCAAAGGAGATAGAACGCTATTTTCCATTCAAAAAACATTAAAGAGCTTTTATAATAGCAGGTCTTATTGTAGAAGGATTTAAGAATGGTCATAGAACAAAGCAAAAAAGTAATTGAAGGCAGAGCGGGAACGACTAAGGCGTCAAATTTCAATGTCTAGAAGGCAGGTAAATCCGTTTTCACCAACTTGAGGAAGGGGTGAATATAAATGTTTTTGATTGGCGATAATTATATTATTGTACTACCCCCTAAGTGGTACTCCTCCATTGTTAAAAGCCCCTCTCTTAATCGAGGGGCTTTTTTTGTGTTGGGATTTGTTAAATAAATTTGTAGGAGCTTTTTGGACTGCATTTAGATTGAATTGGATTTTTTATACTTCTGTCCAACCAAAATTATCAGAGGTGAACCTATAATGCTTGGAAGAAACCAAAAAATTAATGGGTTCCATTCATTCAAGATAGTTATATTGGGTACATTCACTACAAGAATTGCAGTACAAATAGCGATATAGGAACCGAGCATCCCGCTAATATGAGATGCGATCCAGTTTTTCCATTTCATCTTACCAGCAAGATAGCCTATAAATGCGAAAGAATATGAAAATATCCCAATGAAAAATAAATAGGCGCTGCTTTCCCAATTCAATATTGCCATTGTCAGGGATGTGACAAAGAGTACAACATATGCACCGTGATAAATTTCACCACAAATTGTATGCATACCTCTTTTTTTCCTTGAAGACATAGCACCTATTCCACTAATAAGACATATTGCTCCAGCGAAAATATGAATGAACAGAATGATCTTAAAGATAAGCATCTTTCCCTTCGTTAAATAATCATTATCATAACGTAACAGATTAAATATTTATTTTATTATAATACAAATATTTACCAAAAATATGAATGTTAATTTGCAAAGAACAAAATCAATTTAGTTATGGAAGATGAGTTCCCATACAATGGAACATCCATTGCAAAAAGAGTTCAGGCGCTGTATACGTTGCGGAAAGCAGTCAGTCAATCTGGTTTTTTTATGAGTTGCAAGTGCAGTGCTCACTCAAAAAGGCAGCGTGGATAGTCCTTTTTAAGGATAAAGGAGGATTTTTCGTTTCATTTGAAGAATGTTTTGAAGAATGGGGGTGGAATAATTGCGACAACATATTGAACAGGACTTATCTAAAGATGATATTTTTAGAATGATTGTTAAGCACCTTGATGTATTTCCGTTGACTAGTCTTGAGGCTATTAGAGAAGTGATCAGAAGTTCATTAAAACAAAGAGGCTTGATAGGGGGGATGAATAAACAAACAGGGGCCGCTAATGTAGGATATAATCGTAAAATATCAGATCAGGATATCCAGTTATTAAATGATTGTATTTGTGACCTTTTATATAGCCGCGTTATCCAACCTGGTATTGACGATGATAATCTGGATTTACCATGGATTCATGTTTCTGATAAAGAGAAACTTAGAACATTGGTAAACTCACCGTCTTAACTTTTTACATATAAAAGCCCTTCTCTTAATAGAGAGGGGCCAATTTTTATTTGAATTTATTAATCCATAATAGCAATTTTATCAAAACATTATTTTTCTATATCCTTCATACTCAATTAATTGTACGTTTCACCTGTAAGGTGGGTTTCAAACATATCGATGATTTCAAGGAAACGTTCAGCTTCACGGAAAACGTGATCTGCCAATAGAGGATGGATAATGCTCTTGATTTTGCATTCTTCGATTAAATCTCTGGCGGTTTTCTTAAAGTCTCGAAGTGATACGACGGAAACTCGATTCTGATCTAGAAATTGATCCAAAAGAGGAGCGGTTTGAGATTGCGGTTTCATGGACTCTAAGTCCACAGCTTGAAAGACTAATTGATCAAAATCATTGCTAAAGTTACGCGCCATATCCACCAGCTTTCTTTCCGATGGATCAAGGAGATGCCCGATGAATTTTGCATGATCCGCCATGATCCTTAAAAAGAAAACATTTTCTTTGATAATGGCATCTGCAAGTGGTTTCAATTTACCCTCATTTAATTCTTTTAATCGTTTTCTGAAATAATTGGCTTCCCTGCTTGTATGGTCGACTAAAAGTGGGAAATTGTTTGCACCAGGCAATTTACAGGTGAGTATCAATCCTAATACCTTCCTTTTGAATATAAATATTCCTGTAGCAGCTTGTTGCACTTCCGAGTTGAATCTCCTGATCTGTTCTGGATCAGCTTGATTTGTTAATGTATGGGATTGCTGTTCTATCCGTTCAAATAAATGATAAAACTGATTAGCCTCCTCAATTAGCTGCGTATCTTCACATCTAAAACCTAGTCTTAGAAATAACGAGTGTTCCTTCATTATTCTTGACCAAAAACGAATCTCATCTAAAGAGCGTGCAACAAACATTCCTGATTTATTCCTCATATCGTCCTGTGTGTCCTCACTCATAACTAAAGCCCCCTTTTTAAAACAAAACCATCATTAAATCTTATTAACAAAGGGACATTAGTATTCTGCTCAATTTGAATATAAATAAAATTACTAATATCCTTTTAGCACCTCAAACCAATTGGTACTTGATTGTTTTTTTTTGATGAGTTTTTATTCTCTTGAAGGGGAATACCATGATTCATCCATGTTCTTAAAGAAAAACAAGCGGGTATATGTGATTATTGCATTTTAGCGAGAAGGGAAAATGGATATTGAACATAGGATGGCACCAAAAGCATGTAACAATGGAGATTCAAAGGGGGAATCGAAAACCATGGACTTTCTAAAAAAAATTTCGGCAGCCATTCTGAATAAAAAACCCTTAGACTTTATCTAAGGGTTCTTGTATTTTAATCCAGCAGTTACATTAGGCTACAATTTATTAGTCATTTGTCACTAAGTTCATTTATTTTTTTCGTAAGCTCATTAAACTTCTGGTCGAGTTCTGTGTACGCTTTATCGTTTGGAGTCATAAAGCTAAGCTTTCCTAAAACTTCTTGTCTTTCTGTTTCAAGTGTTAATCGTAGTTCTTCCAGATCATCTCTTTTTGAGGATGATTCATACAATTGCTTTTGTATGTGATTATTAGAAATGATGAGTTTGCTGCTTGTGATTTTTTCGAGAAAATATCGATCATGCGAAACGACGATTAGCGTTCCAGTATACTGTGCTAAGGTATCTTCAAGTTGTTCCCGTGAAGCTAAGTCCAGGTGATTTGTCGGCTCATCCAAAATAAGAACATCTTTTTCTTCTAGGATATATACCATTAACTTACATTTCACTCGCTCACCCATACTCATGTTCTTAATGGGCTCTGTCCATTGAGATGCCGTAAAGCCTAAATGCTTCATTAAAGTTTGAACGTTCCCTCTCGACTCGAAAGTTTCTTTATGAAATAGCTGGGAGGGTGTTAGTTCAAGTGGTAAATCAAACACCTCCTGCGTCAAATAGCCAATTTTTGCAGATGGTGAAATCCAAACAATGCCCGCAAAATTTTCACGTCCAAGAATTATTTTTAATAATGTCGTCTTTCCGCTGCCATTGGGACCTATTATGGAAACCTTCTCACCATGCTGTATCGTGAAATTAACGTTTTTAAATAGTGTTCGCTCGTTAAAAGACTTAGTTAAATTCTTAACTTCCAAAAAACGTTTTCCTGTCTTGTTTTTTGCTTTAATTGAAAAGCGTACAGTATATTCGGATTCAACAGGTTCAGCTTTTGCTTTTTCAAGCTCTTTTTCAAGTCGCTTTTGTTTAGATTTTACCTGTGCATCCATTCGTTTTGCTTTTACGCGATAGTATTCCTTTACTCCTTCTTTTTTCGTCGATTGGGAATGGGCTTTTTTCGACCAAGAAGTGATTTCATTCATTTGTCCCTCAATCCGTTCCACCATTTTTTGCTGTTTTTCATATTCACGTTGTTGTGTAAGTCTTTTCTGATTGCGAACCTCCATATAACTAGAATAATTCCCTCTGTGTTCAATTAGCTTTTTATCTTCAATCGACCAAATTTTCGTTGCAACAGCATCCAAAAAATAACGATCGTGCGAAACAAAAATGATGGTACCTCTATAATTTTTTATTTGTCCCTTAAGGAATTCTATACTGTCTTCATCAAGATGGTTCGTCGGTTCATCTAATAGTAAAAGGTCTGCATCTTTAGAAAGTCCTTTTGCAAGTCGGGCTTTCAGTTTTTCTCCCCCACTTAATTGTTGGAATTCATGGCTTGGTACATGCATTTTATCAAGTAATTTAACTTCGGAAGGGGTCTTATCTTCGGAAGGATGCGACACGACTTCTTGTTCAACCATAAAAACTTTCAAGTCTTGCTGCAGCCATTGGATTTGTCCGCATACAGGCTCTAAACCATTGTTAATTAATTGCAACAACGTAGATTTACCGGCACCATTTTTGCCAATGATACCGATGATTTCCCCTTGTTGAACACTTGCATTTACATTTTTAAAAATGTTTACGTCCATTACTTCATAGCTAATATTGGTTAATTTTAATAATTCTTTCATATAATTCATCCCTCTCCTTAATGGGAGGATAAAAAAAATCCTCCCAATTCATATGGAAGGATTAGCCGTACCTGTGCATTATCAAATAAGAGCTATTTTGAGTATAGCTCTGTAATTTATAGAAAATGGGCAGACTAATCCTATTTCGTTTGATTTGAAATATGCGATTTCAAATTTTAAAAATAAGATTAGTTAATCATCGGCCACCCATCATCCCTTCTGATATTAATAAAATCAGTATAGCATAAATTCATCTTTGAAAACAAAAGGAATCAGCATAATTCTTTCCTTTCATTCCCAAAGGTTTATTATTGCTTTAACTCCATCAAATACCTTATTATATGGTGGCAAAAGGACTGCATTTTGCCGATATGATGTGTTTATAAGGGCTTAGCTAAAATCATAAAACATTTACCGCCATAGGGTTGTTTCCTTAAGGAGGACATTAATATGGAATATATAAAGGGAATCGATGTTTCACATTGGCAAGGTTCCATTAATTGGGGGGAAGTTGCAAAGGCAGACGTGAAGTTCGTGTTCATTAAAGCAACAGAGGGAACGAGTTATTCTAAGTTATCCTATTTCAAAGAAAATGCACCACAAGCATTGGCAGCGGGATTGAAAGTCGGGGCCTATCATTATGCAAAGTTTTCAACTGTTGCAGAAGCAAAGGCTGAGGCAGCTTATTTTTTAGATTCAATCAGCTCTTTTGCTTTAAATTACCCTGTTGTTCTTGATCTTGAGGAAAATAAAAAAAAGGCAAAGAAAAAAACGCTGACCGATGCAGCATTAGCTTTTTTAGAAGCTATTGAAGAAGCTGGATACACGGCTATGCTGTATACTGGTAAATACTTTCTCGAAAACACTTTAGATGAATCAAGGTTGACGAATTACGCTTTGTGGATTGCCAGATACAACAGCACGTTGGGACGTGGCGCAGATATTTGGCAGCATTCTGATTCGGGTAAAATAAGGGGCATCAGTACAAAGGTGGATTTGAATATAGCCTATAGGGATTTTACAAATACAATAAATACTTTTAAGACGCACAACTCCCGTGCATTGAAAATCGAAACAACCACAACTTATACTGTAACAAAAGGCGACACACTTAGCTTCATTGCAAAAAAACATAATACAACAGTAAAATCTCTTGTTAGTCTTAACGGAATTAAAGACCCCGACAAAATTTATATCGGTCAAAAATTAAGATTGAAATAAGTAAAGGCTCTTCTCATTACGAGAGGAGCTTATTTTTTAATATATTCCTTATAGTTCTTTAAGTTCGTCAATTGCCACTTCTGATCTTTCCTCTAATGGTCCTCTTAAATGTACTGTAGCCGTTCTTCCATCTTCATTTAAATTATCAATCCATACTGAGGTGCCATTATATCTCACCTCAATGTCGGATGAAGAAGAAAGTATCTGTTTTACACGCTTAACATCCACATATATCCCTCCCTGCTGATTAGTCTACCTATTATTTGGGGAAAGGCTTAATTTTATTCGTTTATTCAGGGATTAATGTTGCAACTAAATCATTTAAGGCACGATGATGTTTAACCTTTCTTGTTATCCGTCGTGAATATTTGAAGTGCATGCTTTTTAATGATGTTTGTGGATAGGATTGTAAAATGAATCTTGAGGTGATGAATTTGAAAAAACGCATACTGGAATCCCGGTTTATCTCAATGGGCTAAGACTAAGCAAAAAAGAATATATTATAGAGCTAACGGATGCCTTGCTTTCAATAGGGGAGTCGCCACCTACTCAAATGGAGGTAATGGGGGGGAAGGGTTGAATAAGGAAGTAATTAAGATGGGACAATATTGGAGGAGAAAGTGTTGTTTGGTTTGAAGTCCATACGCATTCTTATACATGCTTTTAGGGGGGTATCATGGAATTATCGTTATTATTGGAATATGGCTGGGTGTTAATTATTCTAATTTTTTTAGAAGGCTTATTATCTGCCGATAATGCATTGGTTTTAGCCATTATGTCAAAGCATTTACCAAAAGAACAGCAAAAAAAAGCGATTAATATTGGGTTGCTTTTAGCTTTTATATTCAGGATTGGTGCAATCTTCATTATTTCGTACCTTTTCCATGTTTGGCAAGTTCAAGCAATTGGGGCTGCATATTTGATTTTCATCTCATTAAAGCATTTACTAAAAAAGGACCACGGGGAAAAAGAGGGAAAAGGGAAAAGCTACCGTATGACCGTTGCGCAAATTGCATTGGCTGATATTGCTTTTGCTATCGATTCCATTTTGGCTGCAGTCGCCCTTGTCATTGCCTTGCCAGATACACCAATGGGTGATATAGGAGGTATGGATGGGGCAAAATTCATTGTTATTTTATTAGGAGCAATTGCAGGTTTAATTGTCATCCGGTATGCTGCAGGATACTTTGTTAAAATACTGACGGAGCGACCTAGCCTCGAAACGGCAGCCATGTTAATCGTTGGTTGGGTAGGGGTTAAGTTATTAATGCATACCCTTGCGCATCCAGCCGTGCACATTATCCCTCACGATTTTGTTGAAGGACCAATTTGGAATATTATCTTTTGGTCAGTCATGCTTCTTATTGCTATAGGCGGATGGTTTTTATCTGGAAAAACAGTGAAAAATGATAAGCAAGATGACTAATGTTATCAGAATAAAAAAGAGTTGAAATACCATAGTGTTGATTTTTGTAAACTTTATGCTAAATAGGATTTTAAGACCGACTTGACTTCCAATTTCGGTCTTTTTGCCTCCTCGGCTGCGGGGTCTACTTTGGACTCGCTTTTCTATGCAAAAGTCTGGCACATCTGTTCCAATCAACATTGTATTAACTTTTAGCTAGAACCCTTTTGCTTACAAACTGAGGAGACCACAATAAGTGGTCTCTTTTATTAATGTTTAACAAATCCTGTTTGTAAATCATGTATGAAATAAATAACCTTGATATATTTATCCACTGCGACGATGAGGATATTAGAAGATTTATGGGCAACGTTCAAAAAGACCATAGGCAGTACTGCCGAAATGTAAGAATCAATGAAGAACCTACAAAGCTAACATCTTAAGTATCATTCAAACTGGGAGGATACAGTATAAGGGATAAATGCCAACAGGCACCAGCTAATTAAAACAGCTGGTGCCTGTTGGGCGTTCGATGAAACCGTACAAAACTTTTCTGATTTGCAAACAAAAAATGTCTCTCTAAATTATTTATAGGCAAAGCCATAAATGGCAGTTGATTTAGCGGAGCTTATTGACGGGAGGGGACGTTCAAATACCTATCTGTCCATTAAAGAAATGATGCACCGTATGAATAAAAACAAAAATGCCTCCTCATATTAAAAGCGAGGGGATGTGTCACATGATAAAAAGTATATCTACTTTTCAAGCGACAATGGTGCTGACTCTATCTATTGGGTTGATGAACCATGTTATCGTTTTGCCTTCACTGCTTGGGGCATCCGGAAGAGATTCATGGATCAGTACTTTAGTCACCGGGATGCTTTTTCTATTATGGCTTCCCATGGTTTATTGGATCATAAATAAAACAAAACAACAGCATATCATTGGCTGGCTTCATACTCACAGTCACCCGCTCGCCGCCTGGTCCATAAAAATCCTTCTTTTCTTCTATATTTTATTAAACTTGTTTGTCACTTTATTTAGCACATTTTCCTGGGTAAACAGTACTTATATGATTCAAACGCCAGAATATATATTATTTATACCTTTCATCATCCTATGTTTTATTGCTGCCGAGGCTGGAATCAAAACAATAGCCATTGCCGGGGGATTGATTTTGCCCCTTGTTGTGGCACTTGGATTTATGATAATGACGGCAAATATACAGTATAAGGATTACTCCTTGCTTTTCCCTATTTTTGAAAATGGGATTACACCTGTTTGGGACGGGGTCGTAATACTAGGTGGAGGTTTTACAGAGATATTTCTACTCGTTTTGATTCAACAGTTTGTAAAGACAGAAATAAAGTTCAGGAGTTTACTTTTTTTAAGTTTATTTCTTTTGTTTATCAGTATGGGACCCATAATAGGCTCCATTACAGAGTTTGGTCCGGTACAGGCTGCAAAAATCAGCAATCCTGCATACGCTCAATGGCGGTTACTAACCATGGGTAAGTATTTGAACCGGCTGGATTTTTTATCAATATACCAGTGGCTTTCAGGTGCATTTATCCGTGTATCGTTATCGATATTCCTAATGGGTGAACTGTTTCAAATTAAATCAAAGAAAATAAAAAATATTGTATTGCTTGCTATATCAGTCTCCTTAATCATTGCGCTTTGTATACCAATCGACATTCCAGCATACAGGAATTTTACGGAACGATATTATTTTAAATTGAGTGTGATTAGCATTTTGGTTATAACCTTTTTTATTAACATGGTCATTTTTTTGAAAGAAAGGGTGAAAAAGAATGGAGCCTCTATTGAACAAGGCAAATAAGGGGAGTGCTTCGGAGATCCAACTAAAGACGGAGTATTTCTATGAATTATTCGGAATGAGCTCGGATGTAAAATTCAAAAAGCATACCATTACATCTGAAGGAAAAACAGATCCGCCCCTTATTTGCACTTTGATTTATTCAGAGGTGCTGGTCGATGTCAAAAAATTGTGGGAATCAGTAGCACGGCTTGAAGGTAGTGTATTCATAAATTCTAAACTGAAGGAAGAAGAGGTTATAGAGGATCCGCAAGACGAATTTAAGGTCAGTAGGGTTTTCCCTTCCTCCACTTTAAAAGAAAATGTGGAGGAAAACGTATTTTCCGGGATGGTCCTGATGCTATTTGAAGAATTGGATTTATTATTTATGTTTTCCCTACCAAGCATCCCGAATCGAAGTCCCGAAGAAACGAGTAGTGAAATTTCCATCCGGGGTCCACGTGATGGATTTATCGAAGATATCTCTGTTAATTTAGGGTTGATCAGAAAAAGATATAAAACCGCATCACTAGAAAATCAGGCATTTACCATTGGCAAAAGGAGCAAGACAAAAATCAATTTATTATATGTGAAGGATGTTGTAAATCCAGAAACCATTGAAAAAGTAAAAAGAAAAATCTTCTCAATAAACACAGATATCTTGTTGGGAACTACTGAACTTGAAGAATTTTTATCAGACAGTAAGTTCAACCTGATCCCGTTATTTGATTATACAGGGAGACCGGATTATGCTGTAGCCTGTTTAAATAATGGGCGCTTTGCCATTTTAGTGGATGGGTCACCAACTGCCTTAATTGGGCCAGGTAATATTACACTCTTGTTAAAAGCCGCGGAAGATCGTCATACTCCATCTTACTATACAAATTTCGAATATTTCTTTCGCATTAACGGACTGGTGGTATCAATATTTCTGCCAGGTTTTTATATAGCACTAATATCATTTCAATTAGACCAGCTCCCCTTCTCATTTTTGGCGACGATAACCGTATCTAGATTTGGATTGCCTATATCACCCCAACAAGAGGCTTTCTTGATTTTGGGTTTATTTGAGCTGTTTCGAGAGGCAGGGATCACACTCCCAAAAGCAATCGGTCAATCACTGGCTGTTGTGGGTGGATTAATTATAGGGGATGCGGCAATTAGAGGCGGAATTACATCCCCGACGATGTTGGTGGTGGCAGGTACTACTGCGGTAGCCACCTATACATTAATCAACCAATCTTTAGGTGGAATTGTAAGCATGGCCAGGTTTTTTGTATTATTTCTCTCTTCTGTTTTAGGTTTATTCGGATTCTTTCTAGGTGTTTTCTCTATTGTCCTTTATTTATCAAGGCTGCAGGTTTATGGTTTACCCTTCTTAGCGCCTATTTCACCAATATCCTTGAAAGATCTTCTAGGGGGCGGTGTCTTTGTGAAGCCATATCTCTTTAGAAAGAAACGAGCCGAAACGCTGAAAACTAAGGACAATACAAAAGGAAATCGCTAATGAAAATGATCCTTAGAATTATACTATTTATATTGAGCCTTGCTCTTTTAAGTGGCTGCTGGGATACCAAGGATATTCAAGATATTCAATATATAAGTGCAATGGGAATAGATTATCAAAATGGTCAGTATGTCATTTATGTGCAGGTGACGCCTTTTGCCGGTGTGGCTAAACAAGAAGGCTTGGAACCAAAACCAACACCTGTTTGGGTTGCCAAAGGGCGAGGGAAAACAATGAACGAGGCCATGAATGACATTTATAAAAGGTCAAACCAGTATATTTATTGGGCTCATGTTAAATTGATCATTTTCTCTGAAAGCTTACTAAAACATGGATTGGTAAACGTAAACGATCCCATTTTAAGATTTCAGCAAATAAGGGAAACAACTTGGTTATATGGAACCGATGATTCCTTAGAAAAGATCCTCTTTGTCAATAGTCTATTCGGCTCATCAGTGCAAACAAGCATTTTCAATCCGGATGATATTTATAAATTAAGATCCTTTGTCGAACCCATCAGGATCCAAAGATTTTATACGCAAAATTATGAAACAGGAATGACAATAAAACTACCGAAGATTTCGTTAAAAAATGAGGTATGGAAAGCAAAAGAAAAAACACAGAACACCGTAAAACTATCAGGGTCCTATTTTATTAAAAATAATCAACTAATGGGGGAGATTGCAAATAAACATCTTGGGGGGATGAGATGGTTAACAAAATCAACGGTAAGGTCCCCAATTGGAATAAAAATCAACAAAAACAAAAATGTTCAAATATCTCTAATGAGACCAAAATTCAATATAAAGCCTATCTACGTAAATGATGAAGTAGAATTCGATATTTCAATTGAAGTAGAAGGTGCCGTAACGGATATGGAAGAAAACATCTCCTTACCCCACCTTAAAGAAAAAATACAGGGGACATTAGAGAAAGAAATTAGGGATACGTACAAATATGCTCTTGAAAAAAATATAGACATCTATAATTTAGAAGGAGTTATCTACAGAAAGGATTTGAAAAAATGGAAAGAAGTTTCTAAAGAGGGTTTTAGCCTTAATGAAGAATCCATCCGTAATATTCAGGTGGATATTGCTATTAAAATAACAGGCGATTATAAATATGAGTACATGAATTGATACCTTCAGAAGTGGATTGCAGGCTGCCATGACAGAATCTTTCTTCAAAGTCGTTTCCAATGATTATGATATGGCAGCCACTGTAAATGATATATTCAACAACTAACTATGTAAGGATTTATTTTGACTTACATAACGATTAAAGGAAAACGGATTTTACTTTAATAGACCAAAACGAAATCCATAGACTACGACTTGTGTACGGTTCTTGGCTTTAAACTTTGTCATTAAACTGCTTATATAATCCCTTATAGTATGCTCGCTTAATTGCAATAATTCGGCCATCTTTTTATTGTTAAACCCCTCCGCCAGCAAATTTAAAACCATGGATTCCCGTTCCGTCAATTGTAGATCTGTATCAATGGAAACCTCATCATCCTTTCTTGATAAATATAAGCCTAACCGTTTTCCTACCTGTTCAAGTAAAGTTAGTTCATCTTTTGAATAATCGAATTCCTCTCCTAATTGATCAAAGGTCAGCCAGCCAAAAACTTGCTGGTCATGAACAATCGGCACAAATATGACAGATGAAAGATTAAACAAGGATATATGTTCCTTTTTAATATAATGATTGGGATTCTTTAAAAATACAGGCTTTTTTGAATTGAAAACAAAGGATTGCTTCAAGCTGAGTTGTCCTCTCATGCTTTGAACCTTGGGCAGCTCCAATCCAATGGTGCCATAAAATTGATTGGACCAAGGAATATAAGCATAAAAAACACATCTTTTATAGTGAAAGAACTCTTCACATTTTTTTAGGATATGAGCAAAATCCTTAATTCCTGATGAGTTAATTAGAAGCTCATCTAACTGGTCTAATAGTTGCAGCCTTTTAAGTTCAGCATTTTCTTCGTGGGTTTTTGAAAGTTGCATTGGTTCGACATACATCCATTTGTTATAGCTATGGATGAGATGAGAGAAAATGGATAATAAGAACATTAGAATGGAGATGGTATGGGCATGTTTCAGGTTGGCCATTAAGGTAACGATGGACTTTTCAAAGATTAATCGGAACATGCTGAAATGGTTCACATTTAAAATGGGTAAATGTGATTGAAGCCAAGTTTCCAGATACTCATCGTATGTTTCATTTATGTCTTCGATTTTTGGAGCGGATAAAAATAGTAGAAATGATTCCAGTAATGTTTGTATCACCTTACGTTCATTTTCTAATATAAGGGGCTCTAGATTCAAATAAATATTGATATTTTCTTCAATCTGTTTGTTATGGCTTTTTATGAATAAGATGAATTGCTGAAACGATATCTCTTCATAAGCATGAGAGGGCTGGATCATACGAGTCTCTTCTCCTTAAACAAAATACCCCTATATAAGGGGGATACTTACCCTGTTATTATACAGCATATTATAGGATAGTATTTCAAATTACGAGGAGTAAAATAAAGGCATATACAGACAATGAAGATTTTTTTAGCGGCATTCCATTTAAGAGGATGAACATTTGTTAAAGTCAGCTTTATTGACTTGTATAGTGAGAACCTCTAAGGTTGAGGATTTCAGTATCAGTAAAATAAGTAAAGGGGATCTGGTGAAATCATGAGACTTGAAAACAAAGTGGCAATCATTACAGGCGGGGGTACAGGAATCGGGAAAGAAACAGCTTTGCTATTTGCTAGTGAGGGAGCGCAAAAATCGTCATCACTGACATAAACCAGGAATCCGGTGATCAAGCTGTAAAAGACATTCAGGCAATCGGCGGAGAGGCACTATTCATTCGTCATGATGTCAGCAATGAAGAAGATTGGAAAAAGGTTGCAAAGGAAACGATCGATACTTTTGATAAGGTGGATGTTCTGTTCAACAATGCGGGTATTTATATCATTAAACCGGTTGCGGAGATTGAACTGGAGGAGTGGAATCGTCTCATGTCAATTAACGTGACCGGCGTATTCCTGGGAATGAAGCATATTATGCCACTGATGGCGAAACAAAATAAAGGTTCAGTCATAAACGCTTCTTCCATAGCAGGCTTGATTGGAGCCCCTGGTCATGTTTTATACGGTGCAAGCAAGGGAGCGGTCCGGACAATGACTAAAGATGCTGCTATCGAGTATGCTTCAAAAGGGGTCCGTGTAAACTCGATTCATCCAGGATATATCGATACCGGGATGGCGGACTATGCATCTGAACAAACGGGCAGTTCAAAAGATGAATTGGGTAAAGAATTCCCGTTGGGACATCTGGGCAGCGTCAATAATGTAGCGAATACAGTGCTTTTCATTGCCTCGGACGAATCTTCCTATACTACGGGTACTGAATTTGTAATAGATGGCGGAGCGACTGCTCGCTAAAATCCTTCTAACGGATATTAAAACCAAAAACTAAGGAGTGTTTAAATATGAGATTAGAAAATAAAGTGGCGATCGTAACGGGGGGAGCAAGCGGGATTGGAGCAAGTACGGCTCAATTATTTGCAGAAGAAGGAGCAAAGGTGGTCATTGCCGATTTTGCTGATCATGGACAAGCTGTGTCAGAAGAGTTAAATGGAAAAGGGTATGATACTCTTTTTGTTAAAACTGACGTGACAAATGAAAATGACGTAAAGAATATGATTGAAGAGACGGTTAATAAATATGGAAAACTGGATATCATGTTCGCAAACGCAGGGATTGCAAGAGACGGAAACATCCATGAGTTAAGCTATGAACAATGGCAAAAAACAATTGATATTAATTTATCCGGTGTCTTCCTATCCGATAAATATGCGATAGAGCAAATGCAAAAACAATCTACAGGCGGCGCCATTGTCAATACAGGCTCCATCCATAGCCATGCAGGGAAACCGGGGGTAACAGCCTATTCTGCTGCGAAAGGCGGTGTCAAACTATTAACACAAACGTTAGGTTCAACTTATGCCAAAGATGGCATTCGTGTCAATGCAGTTTGCCCAGGATATATTGATACACCACTTATTGCGGAAGCACAAGGTGAGATCAGACAAGGTTTGATCGAATTACATCCAATTGGCCGTTTAGGCAGAGCGGAAGAAGTGGCGAAAGCTGTTCTCTTCCTTGCAAGTGACGATGCATCATTTGTTACAGGCACAAGCCTTATTGTAGACGGCGGTTATACGGCAGTATAATAAGGGCAAGTTTACGAACAGTTAAGAAAAAAACGTGTATATTTCATTTATCTATTTGGCTACTATTTGGAACAAATTATGAATAATCTTTACTTCACTTCAGACAGATTTTTCCGCTTAGGAGAACTGTCTTTTTTTATCATATTTTCGAACGGATATTTTACTTAGAATAGACAGATTTGTATGAAAAATAATTTATAAGAGCGGCCATGCCTTAGAACGGAGTATTTCCTTTCCGAGGCTCTTCACTCCCAGTTCCATTCCTAATCCTTCGCTGGGAACTGGGAGTGGGAAAGAAAGATTGGGAAACTTCATCTTACTTAGTTTAGTCCTCCCGCAATTGCAATCAGACTGCGAATATTCCGAAAAGCAATGATGAAGTCATCTGTCTCAAAGCGGTGGGTTGTCGAGTTCACTCTTTCGACGATTGGCAGAATTTCAGCCGCATCAGCCAGACCTGGATGTAGATAGGTGATTTCGACTAGGAAAGGACCTTGCAAAGAGACAGATTGAATCTTTGGAAGGCATGAAAGAGATGCAATCGTCTTTTCCTTAATCAGGCACCGCGCTTTCTGTGGGCTTAAGTTTTTCGCCGTTTGCCGGTTGATGGTGTGTTTGACGACAGCCGTTTCAATTTCCGGAATGAAGTCCAAAGCCTCTTTGGCTGCATATTGACAACCCGTGACAAGGACAACAGGTACTCCGAAAACCCCAGCAATTCCAGCGTTCAGTGCGATTTCTCCCATGTCCTGGTGATTGATTCTGATATTCCTGATTACTCCTCCATGAAAGGTATGATTCAAAATACCGAGGTTTCCCATCCTAGAGTGGTAGCCCAAAAATATTGCAGCATCAAACTCCGGACTAATACCTTCCATCATCGCAAGCATTTTCGGAGAACCAGTGATATATTCTGCTTCCGGGTGTATGGCTTCTGGGATCAGAATGCGCATCGTTCCATGTGAATCATTCACGACAACTTCTGTAGCCCCCCACGACAAAGCACCTTCTATACATGAATTTACTTCTTCAGTCATCAGAACTCTTGCTCGATCATGTTCCCGTCCGTCCCGTGCAGTATGTTCACGATGAACGACTCCGGCTACTCCTTCAATGTCCGCAGATATGAAAACTTTCATAATCATTACCTCCTATTTCAACCTATTTATTAATAATTCTATATCTTTACTGTTTTTCCTTCTTCAAAAAATAGGTTGAAATGGGTTGTATTGTATAATACAATTGACTAAAGATTCTGAAAATAGATTTTTGGAGGAGAGGTGCAAAGTTTTGTATTCTTCAAAACTAGTGGATGTATACCGTGATGGAAGGGTAGAAAGCTCACATTCTGGACACATAGCTGTCGTTAGTTCGGACGGCAAATTGTTATATTCGCTTGGCAACCCAAATCGAGTAACCTACGCTCGGTCATCTGTGAAGCCTTTACAAACGATTCCGGTAGTGGAAACAGGGGCTGGAGACCGCTATGGGCTGAGTGAATCCGATATATCGTTATGTTGCGCTTCACACAGCGGGGAGGCTCAGCATACCGATCGGGTACTGTCCATTCTTGGACGAGCAGGCATTGAAGACACTGCTTTACAATGTGGAACCCATATTCCACACGCGCAGGATACATATAAGAAATTGATCGCAGCGGGTAAGGATCTTACTCCTTTATATAGCAATTGCTCTGGTAAGCATACAGGAATGCTGGTGACCGCTAAACACCTGGGAGAAACGCTGGAAGATTACTATCTCCCTAGCCATCCGGTACAACAAAGAATTTTGAAAACAATTTCTGAGGTGGCTGATTATCCGATTGAAAAGATTGAAATGGGAACAGATGGATGCGGCGTACCAGTGCATGCCCTGCCACTGGAACGGTTTGCCTATGCCTTTGCCAGAATGGCCCGCCCTGATTATTTGGGAGAAGAACGAGCTATGGCTGTAAACCGAATTACCACTGCAATGATGAAGTATCCGGAGATGGTAGGCGGGACAGGTCGATTCTGTACCGATTTTATGAAAGCCGCTGGAGGTCGTTTATTTGGCAAAGCGGGAGCGGAGGCTGTCTACCTGATAGGAGATAGGGAAACGGGATTTGGCATCGCGATAAAAATAGAAGATGGAAATGGACGAGCTGCCTATCCAGTAGCGCTGGAGACGCTAAGACAACTCGACTTCATCAATGATAAGCAGCTAAACAACTTAATGCATCATTACCGCCCTGTTCTGAAGAATGCCCGCCAAGAAAATGTGGGTGAATTGGTTCCATCCTTTACGTTACACAAGTGCTAAGGGGTTTTTTGTAAATAAAAATGATCAAGGGGGAAATAAAATGATAAAAAGAAAATACCTGGCCACTGTGCTTACTGGATTAATGACCGTAAGCCTTGCGCTTGCAGGTTGTTCCAGTCAGTCCAGTTCGTCTGATGAGAGTCAGAAGCCGAAAACAGGGATAAGGCAGAAAGAACAACCTCTCGCGAAAAAAGACGGAAACAAGCTTACAATTGCAATCAAGGATAACCTCGTAAGCATGGACCCGCAGGACACAAACGATACTTTGTCCGGTTCCGTCCAAGCAACTATGTATGAAGGGTTAATTGGCTTCGACAAAGATATGAAAATGATTCCTGTATTGGCGGAGAGCTATGAAGCAAGCGATGATGCGAAAGTATTCACCTTCAAATTGAAGAAGGGAATCAAGTTCCACGATGGTACTCCATTTAACGCGGAAGCCGTGAAGGTAAACATCGACCGGGTCGCCAATCCGGATAATAAATTAAAACGATACAGCATGTTTGCACTGGTTGACAAAACGGAAGCCGTAGATGAGTACACCTTTAGAGTGACGTTAAAGGAACCGTTTGGAGCCATGCTAAATAACTTTGCCCATCCTGCTGCGAGGATCATCAGTCCTGAAGCTTTGAAGAAATACGGGAAGGAAGTCTCCATGCACCCTGTCGGAACAGGTCCGTTCAAATTTACGGAGTGGGATCCAAGCGACCATTTGACTGTTGAAAAGAATCCGGACTACTGGGAAAAAGGATTTCCGAAGGTAGACAACATCAAGTTTAAGCCTGTTCCGGAAAACGGAGCGCGTATTGCGATGTTACAAACTGGTGAGGCTGACTTTATTTATCCGGTTCCAACCGAACAGGCGGAAACCATCAATGGAAAAGACGGTATTGTTGTGGAAAATAAACCTTCCATTGTGGCCCGCTATATGACCATGAACACGACTAAGAAGCCCTTTAATGATGTTAAGGTACGTCGGGCGATTAACTATGCGATTAATAAAGAAGCGTTCTTAAAGGTTGTATACCGTGGATATGGAAGCGAAATGGATTCGGTCATTCCGGCCGGACTTCAATTCTATTCCAAGCAAAAACCGTACCAATATGACCCGGAAAAAGCTAAACAACTGTTGAAAGAAGCAGGCTATGAAAAAGGTTTTGAGACAACCATATGGGGAGCAAACAACTCAGATGCGATGAAGTCTATGGAGTTCCTGCAACAACAATTGGGACAAGTGGGCATCAAAGTAGATGTAGTACCAATGGAAGCGGGTACACTTACGGATAAAATCTGGTCCGTTCAGGATGCGAAAGACGCCGGAGTCGAGCTCTACTATGGCGGCTGGTCTTCTTCTACCGGGGATGCTGATTGGGGTATTCGTCCGTTACTGGCTGGAGATGCAATTCCGCCGAAGTCCTATAATGTAAGCTATTACCAAAATGAAAAGGCGGATCAGCTAATTAACGCCGCTTTACAAACGGCAGATCCGGAAAAGCGCCAAGCAGCTTACGCTGACGTACAGAAAATGATTTGGGAAGATGCCCCTTGGGCATCTCTGATAGTCGAAGATACAATCGCAGGGAAAAAGAACTACCTGGAAGGCGTTTACCTGCTTCCTGATGGTTCTCTGAGTGTAAAAGAGGCAGAAATTAAAAAGTAGGGAAATAGTGGGCGGTCGCTAATTGAGTTGGCGATCGCCTACTTGAAGATAGGAATAAGAAGGAGGCGGGTTATGTTTCGTTATAGTGTAAAGCGTTTATTGGGCATCGTTCCTATTCTGTTGATCGTTTCCATTTTTATTTTCATGTTTGTCCATATGATTCCTGGCGACCCTGCACGGCTTGTCGCTGGCCCGGATGCAGGTCCACAGGATGTGGAGCTTGTGCGCCAACAGCTTGGTCTGGATAAACCAATCACGACGCAGTACATCACCTACATAAGTAATCTGTTCCAAGGAGAATTGGGTATATCCATGAAAACGAAGCGACCTGTATTTGATGAGATTGCTCAAAGATTTATGCCTACTTTTTGGTTGACTGTTTGGAGTATGGTCTGGGCTATCGTATTCGGTCTCTTAATTGGTGTAATCTCGGCAACAAAGCGGAATAAATGGCAGGATTACACAGGTATGTTTAGTGCAGTATCCGGCATTTCTATACCATCTTTTTGGCTAGGTTTAATGCTGATTCAATTATTTTCAGTTAAGCTGGGCTGGTTTCCAACAGGAGGCAGTGACTCCTGGAAAGCGTATGTTTTACCGTCCATCACCTTAGGTGCTGGAGTAGCTGCCGTCATTGCCCGCTTTGCACGTTCTTCCCTGATGGACATTTTAAAAGAAGACTACATTCGTACTGGAAGAGCAAAAGGATTGAAGGAAAACGTGGTGGTATGGAAGCACGCTTTAAAAAACGCAATGATTCCCGTCATTACCATGACAGGATTGCAGTTTGGATTTTTATTGGGTGGATCCATCGTGGTTGAGACAGTATTCAGTTGGCCAGGATTGGGACGGTTACTAATTGATTCGGTATCATTCCGCGACTACCCAATGATTCAGGCGGAAATGTTACTTTTTGCTTTGGAGTTCATTTTGATTAATTTACTAGTAGATATCCTATATGGGGTAATGAATCCGCAAATTCGTTACGAATAGTGAAAGGGGGAATGAAAATTGGCAAATAGCGGTGTAGTTATTCAACCGAATGAACATGTTACTCAACAAGAAGTAGAGAAGGTACGTACCCCGTTTTTGGAGTTTTGTAGGAAGTTTAAAAAACAGCGATTGGCAATGATAGCTGCGTGTTTTATTGTTTTACTGTTTCTAATCGCCCTGTTCGGTCCTGCTATCGCTCCCTATTCTGCGGTAGAGCCGGACTACGATAATATTTTGAGTCCCCCCTCGATGGAACACTTGGCGGGAACGGATGCTTTCGGTAGAGATATATTCAGCAGGATTCTCGAAGGAACGAGAATCTCTCTCTTAGTTGGATTGACTTCCGTGTTAGTGGGAGCCATTGCTGGAACCATCCTTGGTCTAATCAGCGGTTACTATGGAAAATGGATAGACAGCCTCATCATGCGGTTTTGTGATGTATTATTCGCTTTCCCCGGAATTCTGCTTGCGATTGGTATTATTGCCATTTTAGGGCCAGGTCTGGGGAATGTCATTATTGCAGTAGCAATTTTTAGTATTCCCATTTTTGCACGAATTGTACGAAGTAGCACTCTCTCAATCAAATCTACAGTGTTTGTCGAGGCAGCACAATCCATTGGATCTCCCCCGCGCCGTATTATTTGGAAGCATATCTTCCCAGGTACAGTGTCTAGCATTATTGTGTATTTTACGATGCGGATCGGAACCTCGATTTTAACGGCTGCCAGCCTTAGCTTTCTAGGGTTGGGTGCCCAGCCTCCTTCACCGGAATGGGGTGCGATGCTTAGCTCCGGTAGGGACTTTTTGAATACAGCCCCGCATGTCACCTTTTTTCCGGGATTCGCCATTTTCATTACCGTACTTGCCTTCAATCTGCTGGGTGACGGTTTGCGGGATGCCCTCGATCCGAAGTTAAAAGATTAATAGAAAGGGAGCGATCATATGAACAACAACAAGCTATTGGAAATATCCAATTTAAAAACCTACTTTTTCTCTGACAAAGGTCCTGTACCTGCAGTTAATGGTGTTGATCTGTGTATAAACAAAGGCGAGACGCTCGGAGTCGTAGGCGAATCCGGTTGCGGAAAAAGTGTAACATCCCTTTCTATCATGCGTCTGCTCACAGATACACCGGGAAAAGTGATAGATGGTTCGATTCGATACGAGGGAAAGGATCTTTTATCCCTGTCAGAAAATGAAATAAGAGAGGTACGCGGTAACGAAATTGCAATGATCTTCCAGGAACCCATGACCTCATTGAACCCGGTCTATAAAATCGGACAACAGATTGGTGAGGCTGTACAGCTTCATTTAAAGTATGACAAGAAAAAGGCCCGGGAACACGTGATCAAGATGTTGAAATTAGTGGGAATCCCTCGTGCAGAAGAGATTATTAACGAGTTTCCGTATCAGTTGTCTGGCGGTATGAGGCAGAGAATTATGATTGCTATGGCGATGTCCTGTGACCCAACTCTGTTAATCGCAGATGAACCGACAACCGCTCTTGACGTGACAATTCAAGCTCAGATCCTGGAACTAATGAGGAATCTGAAAGAAGAAAAAGGGACAGCTATTATGCTGATTACACATGATTTAGGTGTTGTAGCAGAAATGTGTGACCGCGTCGTGGTTATGTATGCTGGAAAAGTAGTAGAGGAAGCCGATATATTGGAGATCTTTGAAAATCCCAAACATCCTTATACCAAGGGGTTACTTAACTCCGTTCCAAAGATGGGTCAGAAAACGAATCGGCTTGAATCCATTCCCGGCAACGTTCCTATTCCCACGAATATGCCAAAAGGGTGCAAATTTGCTCCACGCTGTTCTCAAGCAATGGACATTTGCCAGGAACAAGATCCAGATCTGCTACAAATCGCCGAAGGGCACCAATGTCGGTGTTTCCTGTATCAGAGCGAATTGGCAAAGGAGGCGTAATAATAAATGGCAGAGCTGTTAGTAGAATCTAGGAGTTTGAAGAAATACTTTCCCATTAGCAAAGGATTGTTCGGCCAGAAAAAATCATATGTTCGGGCTGTTGATGGGGTTTCCCTTTCCATTCAAAAAGGAGAAACACTGGGATTAGTTGGGGAAAGCGGATGCGGAAAGTCCACAACAGGGCGAATGATGATGCGGCTATTGGCACCTACGGAAGGCGAAATTTGGTTTAACGGGAAAGATATCAGTAAGTTAAACGACAAACAGTTGCGAGAAGTCAGAAAAGACTTTCAGATGATTTTTCAGGATCCTTACGCCTCCCTCAATCCTCGGATGACGGTCGGAGAAATCATTGCAGAACCTTTGATTGTTCATAATATGATGGCAAGAAAAGAGAGAGAGAAACGGGTTCACGAATTATTAGAGTATGTCGGCCTTACTCGTTATCACGCAAACCGCTATGCCCATGAATTTAGTGGAGGTCAACGACAAAGAATCGGGATCGCAAGGGCTCTTTCCGTAAACCCGAAGCTCATTGTGGCGGATGAACCTGTTTCTGCGTTGGATGTCTCCATTCAGTCCCAGGTATTGAATCTCATGCAGGATTTGCAAAAAGAACTCGGGCTGACGTATCTCTTTATCTCCCATGACTTAAGTGTGGTGGAGCATATCAGCGATCGTGTAGGCGTCATGTATCTAGGGAAAATTGTGGAAATGGCTCAGAAGGAATCTCTATATAAAAGTCCATTACATCCCTATACTCAGGCTTTAATGTCCGCAGTTCCCGTAGCCAATCCGCGTATGAAGAAAGAAAGGATTATTCTGGAAGGTGATATTCCTAGTCCATCGAATCCCCCAACAGGATGTACGTTTCACCCTCGTTGCCGGTCATGTATGGAAATTTGTAAAACAACTGTTCCTGAACTGAAGGAAATCGAGCCTGGTCATTTTTCCGCCTGTCATTTGTATGTATAATAGGAATGATGATTGGTTTCTTTAAAGTAAGGAGTGAAAGATACTTTGGTTGATAAAGTAGTAACGATTATTTCAATTCAGGATGAATATTTGTCGACGATCTCAAAACAGATGATAGGGATTGCTGGGGATTTAATCAAGATTCGTCCCATTTCCATTAAAAACTTGGCGAGGGAAACAATTTTGGAAGATGAAATCGTTTTATTAGGAGCCAACTTCATTCACCCACTTGTTCGACCTTTCTTGCCAAAAGGGGTAAGGACTATTGAGGCTAAACGAGGGCTAAATTTTGTAAACATAAAAAAACTACTTTATGCTCCACAAGGAAAGAACATTTTAGTCGTAAATGATACGAAGCATAACACGGACGAAACGATCCAAGTGCTTCGGGAGACTGTATTTGAGCATAACTATTACGCATATGATCCGGATACTCCGATTCCGGAGCAAATCGATTACATAATTACCCCCGGAGAAATGCAGCTCGTTCCCGAAGGAGACATGAAAGTGATCGATATTGGCTATCGTGTTCTTGCTTTGGAAACCGTTTTTGAAATATTTGAGGCACTGGGATTAGATTGTCAGCAATTTTTACTGGCCAATCGCTATATGAAATCCCTTGTCGCTTTATCCAATGGAAATACTACTTTTACGATTGACTCTACTTTTAGCAAATGGACAGAGTATACAGGCGGAACCGCCAAGTATTTCTTTAAAGACGTGATCGCGCATAGTCAAGCAATGAACGATGTTTTATACATAGCAAGGAAGCTTGCTAAAACGAGTGACCCTGTGCATATATTCGGAGAAACCGGTACTGGCAAAAGAATGCTTGCGCAGGCGATGCACAACGACTCTCCGGTTAAGGCGGGACCCTACCTCAATATCAATTGTGCGGCAAGGCCAATGGACGTGCTGGAAAGGGAATTGTTTGGAACAGAATCCGAGGGACAGATATTTCCCGGCCTGTTTGAATTGGCTAATGGAGGAACGTTGTGCATTGAAGAAATTGATGAATTACCTGTTTCCTTGCAAGGCAGACTCCTGCAGGCACTTGAGGAAGGTCAAATTTTCAGGATAAATGGGCATTCTCCTATTCCTGTTCAGGTAAGAATCATTACGACCAGCGATACCGATCTTTCAATGTCAGTGGAGGAACACAAATTTCGTAAGGATTTATTTTATTATCTGGCAGCCTTAACCTACAAAGTTCCGCCTTTGTCAGAGCGCAAGAAGGATTTTGAGCCACTCATTCAAACGTACCTGCAGTCCCATTTGCATCGGGAGGATTTGGTTATTCCGCCTGATATGATACGACTTCTACAACAATATCCTTGGCCAGGGAATGTAATAGAATTGTTTAATGCACTCTCATATATTGCCTGTTTGGAAGAAAAAGAGATAACTTTAAAGTTATTGCCATTCTATATGAAGGGTAGACTTCAAAAAGCAGCCGTGGAATCTATTCCGCAAGAAATGGCCGAGAGTGAATTAAATGAGCTGATTGTGAATATTGAAGAGCACGGTTTCCTGGAAGAAAGCCTGTCGATTCTCGAAGTGTTTGATCAAGGGAAGAAGCAACATACATCTTATGGCCGTGCTATCGTAAAGAAAAGACTTCAGGAAAAAAGTATTACTCTTTCCGAACAGCAGTTAAGGTCGCGATTGGATGTTCTCAACCAATTAGAGTTATTGAATGTACGTCAAGGACGTTCAGGAACGACTATTTCAAGAAAAGGAGAGTTGTTCCTTCAAACGCTACGCACGAAAAATAAACTAGTCAAAGGTCAGTAAGCGCAAAAAAGTTTTGGTGGTGTAGATGATGATTAGAGTAAGGCTTCGTGACCTTGGTATAAACATTGGAAGATATGAAACGGGAACGTATAATGCAATCACGGATGTTCCCGGAGTCAGGGTTGGACATACGACTCTTTCCTATAAAAATGCAGAAGATCGAATAGTTCAAACCGGAGTATCCGCAATCCTTCCGCACTCGGGCAGTTTATTTCAAGAAAAGGTGTTGGGAAGCTCATATGTGATTAATGGATTTGGCAAAACTGTAGGGATGATTCAATTGCAGGAACTAGGTGTAATAGAAAGCCCGATTCTTTTAACCAATACATTTTCTATCCCGGCGGTCTTGGAAGGTACCATTCGTTATCTCCTCGACCAAAACCCTCAAATCGGTGATACAACAGGTACTGTTAATGTCATCGTAGGAGAATGCAATGACGGATATCTCAATGATATCCGTGGATTACATGTTAGACCGGAACATGCCCGTCAAGCGATTCAGTCTGCCAGCTCGGGAATGGTGGAGGAAGGTTGTGTTGGGGCGGGAACCGGGATGTCCTGTTTAGGATTTAAGGGTGGCGTAGGAACAAGTTCGAGAATTGCTTCCTTTGGAGAACAGTCATATACCATTGGAACGCTGGTGGTCAGCAATTTTGGAGAAGAGAAAGATTTGCGTGTCCCTGGTGGCGGGTGGTTACACCATTCAGGAGAAAAGGAAAAAATGCCTGATGGATCAATCATGATCATTCTCGCAACGGATGCGCCACTCAACGAGAGACAACTTGGCCGATTAGCTAAACGGGCAGTATTCGGACTTTCTCGAGTCGGTTCTTATGCGGCCCATGGAAGTGGTGATATCGTCATCGCTTTCTCTACGGCACATCGAATCCCTCACGAACCGGATCGAGGAAATATATCCTATTCGTTTATGAGAGAGGACGGAAAGTGGATTTCCCAGCTGTTTGAGATGACCGTTGAGGCTGTGGAAGAGGCGATTTGGAATTCTATTTGCAAGGCGACTACAACTGAAGGAAATAAGGGAAGAGTTAGAGAGGCGATTCCTTATCATTTTTTGTTGGGATCATCTTCTAAAGGAGGAGTTTTGAAATGATTTCGGCTTATTTTAACGGGAAATTTGTTGAACCAAATGAGTCGGTCGTTCCTATTGATGAGAGAGGCCATCAGTTTGGTGACGGTGTTTATGAAGTTATTAGAATTTATGATAGCAAACCATTTATGATGGATGAGCATCTGGATCGATTGTATCGAAGCGCTGATGCTATCAAATTACGTATTGATCCTAATCGGGAAGCCCTCAAGGACACCATGCTGGAGTTGATACAAAAAAGCGGTTTAACGAATCTGGACCTTTATGTGCAAGTGACATGGCACCCAGGAATCATCTATTCCCGGATGGTCCAGTATCTGTTTCGAAGACTGCCAAACCATTTCGAAGCATTCCTCTTGGGGATAAAGGAGCAAGTGTCATCTTGCATCCTGATGAGCGTTGGGAAAACTGCTACATCAAATCGCTGAACCTACTTCCTACCATTTTGGCCAAGCAATGGGCGTATGAACAAGGATATTTGGAAGCGATTCTGGTTTGAGATGGTAAAGTGACCGAAGGAACGAGCTCCAATGTATACATCGTAAAGGATTCCTCAAAAAACACTACACCACTCTCCAAACATATTTTATCCGGAATTACGAGAATCGTAGTGAAAAACCTGGCAGGGTATCTCAGAATTCCATTTGTAGAAAAACAGTTTATGCCGGTTAAGACATTAGTTTGAGGGGCGAGGTAAGACTTCAAGAATTGAAGTTCATTTCAATAGATGAATACGATGATTTAAAGAGGTTACTTATGCCAATTAAACGATAAGGATTCCTATGATATGTCGATACTATTTAATTTATCTCCACTTGTATTCCATATTTCGATGTTAGCTGAAATAATCACCAGCTATAATATCGGTAGATCGTCATATAAATATGTCAGGAGATAAAAAAATGAGTGCTTACAAATTTACACTGTTGATACTTTTAACGACATTTTTAATGGGTTCTTCTTTTGCAGTAGTTAAAATTGGTCTGCCTTATTCATCCCCATTATTATTAGCAGCATTACGCTTCACACTTGCCGGATTCATAATGGCGATGATCGTAATCTTTTTAAAAAGACTGCATCCAAGCTCTAGAGGGGATTGGATTAAAATGCTTATTATCGGCACTTTTCAAACAGCCGGAGTAATGGGGTGCATTTTCCTGAGTTTACGCACTATAACAGCAAGTGAATCCTCAATACTTACATTCACGAACCCGTTACTTGTTGTTGTATTCGGTACCATCTTTTCACAAACACGCTATAAACTATATCAATGGATTGGAGTTTCATTAGGATTAGTTGGAGTAATTATAACGATGGGAGCTCAACTTGAATTCAAGGTTGGTATTCTTTTCGGTATTCTTTCTGCTGTTTTCTGGGCCATTTCCACTTTATTGGCGAAAAAATGGGGAGCGATTTCCGATACATGGGTATTATCTGCTTATCAGATGCTTTTTGGCGGTTTATTGCTTTTACTTGGCAGCTTTATTTTTGAAAAACCATTTTTCATAATGAATGGTCACTCGTTGTTCATTTTATTATGGTTAAGTATCATGTCATCGATCGTGCAATTCGCTGTTTGGTATTCCCTTTTACAAAAGAGTGATCCAGGAAAAACAAGTGCCTTTTTATTTTTGGCACCTTTCTTCGGAGTATTATCAGGGTGGGCACTATTAGGTGAACCGATATACACTTCACTCCTAATTGGCGGACTGTTTATTATCATTGGAATCTATCTTGTAAATAGCAATTTCCAAAAGGAAAATAAATTTGTTAAAAGAGCTTTATAGTAATCATTATGATTGTCTTAAGCTGCTAAGGAAAGAAAATCCCTCGTGAAAAAGAAAAGAGCCTCTTTTCTTTTTCACGAGGGATTATTAAATTATACCTCTATACAAAAGACTTCTTTAAATCCTTCTTTCCCTTTAGCTGTTACTTTTACTGCGCGAATAGATGGAACACGGACTATCCATTCTAAATCAAAAAAATGTGAAAGGAGCCCATTTCCTAAAGCACCGCCAAGATGATGGTGACGTTCACTCCAGTCTAAACATGAGTGGGAAAATGAACGGCGTTTTTTTCTTAAATCAAGTAAATCGATGCCGAATTCAGAAAAAAAATGATCTCCTTTGGGTGTGACTGTAAACTCTTTCTCTTCTATTTTCAAATATCCGGCTTTCAACATCGATTCAGTTAATTGGACTCCTAGTTTTCCTGCCAAATGATCATAGCAAGTTCTGGCTTCCTTAAGCAATTTGACTTGGTTTGATTGTTTTAACGACCGAACTTCAGGAGGTGGGGAAATGGCAAGAAAAGATTCTAAAATGTGCGCAATTTCTCCATTTGCTAGCTGATAGTAACGATGTCTTCCGTGCTTTTCAACTTTAACAAGGTTACCTTCCACTAATTTAGAAAGGTGAAAGCTGGCGGTTTGAGGTGTTATTACAGCCATCAATGCTAATTCACCTGCCGTATGAAAACGCCCATCCAGTAAACTTGCAAGAATTGTTGCACGTGACTTTTCCCCAAGAAGGGAGGCTATCTCCACCATATTTGGATTTATACTCAAAATAGTTACCAACCTTTCTACCGATATTTGAATAAGCTGAACGCAAAGTAAATAGCATTAAAAATATAAACTTATTTTTCTATTATACAGTACCGCTGCCCTAGTGATATTCTGTATCTTCATGATTCCCGCATTAAATGTTTTTGAAAACGGCCGATGAAAAGGTCCAAATCGCAGTGCAGGGAGAAATCATAGATATTAAAAGATTTGACCTTTCCGTGAAGCCTTAAAATCCGTGGGCACTCCAGTTTGAATTTCACTTCAACGAAAAGCTTGAACGGATAATTATATAGGTTCAAGTGTTTCCTGAATACCGGAAGGTTTTTGAGGATCTATATTCGAAGGTTTTTTTATTGATGTTAAAGGGGGCATCCGTTAAATTGGGTGCTTTTTTTATTAGGGAGAGATTATGGAATCAGGAGAGGTTAAAGGGAAGACTGTAAAGAAGAAAGACTGTCTATCCTTTGGATAAGCGTTTTTTAATGAAGTATATTCTTTGTAAACTAGGCATACATTCTTACATGTTCACTAACAGTTATCGTTCCTTAATAGTCTTGGAATAAATACCGGTGAATAGTCCCTTTTGTCGAATTTAGTAGTCAAATAGGAGGGAATGAAGAGTATGAAAATATCAGACGTTGGATTTAAAGGTCAAGTTTTTGGATTTATAAAGTTCACACCTTTTGTGGAAAGTTTCTTGTCTGGAGATTTATATATGAATAATTTCAAAAAGTATATTGATATGGAAAGTGCTTCAGGAGAAAAAGGTGTAGGAGACAAATTTGAAGCAGCACATGTTTTTACGGAATTAACAATGAATTTCTTTACTCAAAATACCCATGAATTAATAATGTCGGGGCGAACTAAAAAAATGAATTTCAGAAAAAATATAAATGAAAAAAGACCATTATATTGTATGTTTGCAATTGTCGGCGATATGTTAAAAGTGGTTAAGGAAGATGAAAAGTATTACTATACCAAATTTGATTTACCTAATGAACAAATCGATAAAATGATCAGGGAGTTCGGAGATAGCTTGATTTTTGTTACCCCATCGCAATTTATTGACAGAATTACTAGAACACTCAATGAAAAAGGTTATGCTTACAGAGGGGGCTTGGTCAAATATGATGATTATAACATCAATTCCTCAGCTAGGATGAGCTCTTATAAAAATCAAGGGACTGATATTTATTTTTGGAAAGATAAATACTTTGAAAATCAATATGAATATCGCATAGTTCTCACAGATCAAGAAGTTGATGAAGCATTAATTGTGAACGTAGGTGATATTTCAGACATTAGTACTATATTTAATGCAAATGAATTTTTCAGTGATAAATTTGAAATAAGATTACGAAAGAAAGGAAATCAAAGCATCCATTAAATTGGGTGCTTTTTAGTTTCAGGAGGGATAAAGAGAAAATATTGAACTTTTTAAATAGAAGAGTTAAATTAACCGGAAATTCTAGGATTATCGCATCCACAAGGGGTTTAATGACTCATTTATATTCACTAGTATTGGTTTAGTCTATTGGATTTATAAATATTCCCGAACTAGAAGATAATTTGGTCTTTTCCGAATGTTGGTTTTATAACATTGGATAAGATGGAGATATTTAGCAATTTCATGCTGGGCCTTGGAATATAATAAGTGATAGTGATTATTCAAAAAAGGGGGAGACCAAATCATCCAGATGCCAAGTTCTCCCTCCTTTCTAAAAAAAAGAAGCTAGGTAAACAACATGAATTAGATGTAGGTGTGGAAAGATCTTTAATTAAATCTGGACTATCTTTAAAGTATGTTTTTCCGCCATATTCATCGTTTTTTATAAATAATAATAGCAGAAAGTCGTCAATTTCAAGAGAGGTTTTTGCTGAATGTTGGACTCTATTGAATGGAGCTCTCTTAAAAGATTCATAAATGGTTTAAATTCAAAACACGGAAAACATACTTTAAGCAAATTTCGACAGCGTAATTGCAATGGTGATTAGTGGTTATAAGCCAGTTAAGTTTTTATGCAATAAAGAGCGATCACTGATAAGAATGTTTTGATGTCTACTGCGGCTAATTGATCTGCTCTTATAGGGGAGTTACTTTTGAAGGTGCTTCCGTATTTGGCTCAACAGCAACCCTGTGACTAGGACAAACGCACATCAATTGCAACCTGTTCTTCAAAGGAAATCCCCTTTTATTTGTAGGGAAAGTAATTATTTAATGCCGACTTATTTGCTTTTATTTTTAACAGCAAATAACTGGATATCTGATGTGAATTCGTGTAATCTACAAAAGTATGTTTTTTCCAAATCGTAAAGGGGGACCATAATTGAGTTCAACAAAAAGTAAACAGACAACAATTGTTGCCCTTTTGCTTGCGGGTACATTTATTGCGATCTTGAATCAAACATTAATGATTACCGCGATTCCTCCTGTAATGGAAGAAATGAATATTACGGCAAATAGTGCACAGTGGCTAACAACGGTTTTTATGCTGGTTAATGGGATCATGATCCCTGTGAGCGCGTTTTTACTGGAGCGCTTTACCACCAGACAGCTCTTCCTTTCAGCCATGGGGATTTTTGCTACTGGTACATTGGTAGCGGGGCTAGCTCCTAATTTTGGAATGCTGCTGCTAGGAAGGATGATTCAGTCGAGCGGAGCCGGAATTATGCTCCCGTTAATGCAAACAGTCTTCCTAATGATTTTCCCTGTTCAAAAACGGGGTGCAGCTATGGGACTGGTCGGGCTGGTCATTTCCTTCGCGCCGGCTATTGGGCCCGCTTTATCCGGCTGGGTTACGGAGACCTACTCATGGAGGGTGTTATTCTTTATCATTCTTCCAATTGCTATTATTGATATCATAGTTGCGTTCTTCGCTTTAAAAAATGTAACAGAAGTTACACGGCCAAAAGTGGATGTGCTTTCGATTGTTTTATCTTCCGTGGGTTTCGGTGGATTATTGTATGGATTTACAGCTGCTGGTAATTATGGCTGGACAGACGAGAGTACCAGCATATCCCTAGGCATTGGAACTATTTCACTTGTTTGGTTTATAAAAAGGCAATTGCGATTGAAGTATCCAATGCTGGAGTTCCGTGTGTTCACGTATTCATTATTCCCGATTGCTATTATTATTGGAGCCATTACTTTTATGGGTCTGATTGGTGCCGAAACGCTTATCCCGCTATTTATGCAAAACATGCGAGGATTTACTGCGTTTGAAGCTGGATTAGCGATACTCCCTGGAGCACTTATTACCGGGTTAATGTCCCCATTCATTGGACGTATTTTTGACCGGATTGGGGCCAGGTGGTTGGTTATTGGCGGATTACTCATCATAACCGCTTCCTCCTTTACTTTTATGGATGTTGGTCCTTCAACAAGTTTTACATTTATTATGGTAATGTACAGTATTCGGATGTTCGGGTTAGCCATGGTTATGATGCCTGTTTCAACGGCAGCCTTAAACCAGCTGCCTAAACGGTTAATTGCCCATGGTGCAGCAATGGATAATACGATGAAAATGATTGCCGCATCTGTAGGTACAGCAATCCTTGTTACTGTGATGACATCAGCTACCGAAAATGCTCAGCAGCGTCCCAAGATAGTCCATCCTGATATGTATGGCGCGCAAATCTCATTTATTGTCATCGCTGTACTTTCGTTAATTAGCTTCCTCATTTCTTTTAAAATAAAGGATCAAAAATCAGCAGGAAAAGAGTTCGGAGAGAAGAATTAAAGATTTGAATCCGATTTTTTTTAGGCTTGAAAAGAATCACAATATAGATTCATCTACTTGTGATTCTTTTTATACTAAATCTCCTTTTTTTTGCCCCCAGGCTCCTCACTTTATTGAACTCCCTCAGTTTAAAACGTTTTTCTCGAAAAAACCCGCTTATTCGCAGGGTTTCATTTTGAATGTATGTTAACGGATAAATGAAGTAACTTAGGGACATGTGGGAGTAATGGGAAAAATCGGTACCACTGAATACTTAACTCATTTAATAGAAAAAGTAGGTAACCCTATGATTGCGGCACTCGCAGCGTCATATATAGGTGGAGTAATCTGGCCTTTGCCTCGACTACAGGTATCTTAGCGGCTATACTTCCGATGGCGGCTCCTATCCTACCATATCGGCTATTGGCGTAATTACAGCAATCTGCATTGCTTCTGCCATTGTTGATTTAAGTCCTTTCTCTACAAATGGGGCATTATTACTTGCGAATGTCCAAGGCGTAAAAGAGCGTGTTTTTTTCCGACATATATTAATCTTTTCAATAGTTATTATCGCTACTGCACCGGGAATTGCTTGGCTTGTATTTGTGTTAATTGGAATACCATAATCTCTTAACTGTCCTTTGGTACAGTCCGGTTCATAAAAGTGAACAACTGGTTTTGCAAGAAGGGTTATGCTAATGAAGAAAAGAAATTATGATTCTATGTAAATTTTATACAAAACCAGTTAACATAATTGTTTTTTTAGGAGGTCGCTAAAAAAGACAAGTCTATGTTTATCAGGGGTTTGGCTCTTAGTCGTTTTTATCGTTTATTAAGGATTTCATACATTCTTGATGTAGCATGGGTTTGCTATAAGGTCCAGAGTCCCTATTTATTCCCGTACAGGAAGGGAGAACTCCCCATTACCCCTATATCGTGCCGAAATCTTTAAGGTTCTTCTGCAGGCATGGTTCAAGGTCAGCAAGTTGTGGAGAGAGCGACAATCAATACACTTGATAAGATGGGGGATGCTGGTGAAACAGGATTCAAGGGAGCCAAAAGAATGGTCGCCAAAGTTTATAGAGTCCACCAAAATAATAAGCGTCAAGAAGAATACCAGTCGAGAAAAGAAGGCTCGGGCCGAAAGACCTTTACCAATCCACCCGTAGCAAATAGTGGAAGGTCAGAATATCGAAAAGCTGTTGGTGAGAATACACCTCAAAACCAGATGTAGGGAGAAATCAAGGGCAACAAGCAATCGGAAAAGGGTCAATCAATACAGCAACGGGCTGTATACAGGGATGGCCAACCGATCAGCTTCACGAAATGCGGGAGCTGCGATTGTGGATTTAAAGGATTATAAAAGTGAAAAGGAGGAAGGGGAAACAGGCAAAGGACCAGTCAGTGGATAACCTTCACGAAGTCCTGAACGTACGGTTTCGGAAACCCGGAAGCCTGGTGTGAACCCTCCGAATTCAACTAGACAAGAAAGTAGAAAACAAGAACAGCCTAAGCATTCTATGCAACGGACAGAGGGGGTACATGACCGTGAAAATCAACCTTCCCCGCATCGTAACCCAGCTACAAAAATGGAAAGCAAACAAGAAGCAGCAGCTTCAAGAGAACCAGTCAAACACCTAAAGCAATGGGGAATTCAAAAGAAAATCGATGCGAGACAAGCAAAAGTATTACCTTCCATATCCGTTAAACGTTCGGAGGGAAGGAAACCTAAAGCTAAGGAAACCGAAAAGTATCGAGAATGATAATTCAAGAGAAGTGAGTTCATGACAGGTATGTTTGTGAACATCCAAACCCATCGTTTTGTCAGTATCTCTTTTTAGAAAGGAGTTCCTATGCAAGGCGTTATAAAGAAAGTGTAAAAGCAGAAATTCTATTAAAAACAGTTGATGAAGGCTAAACACACGTTTTTTCCTTAATTCAATCAGGTATCCAGCCTGATTGGCGGTTGCTGATGAAACCTTTGAAATTTTATTCTGATCTCTATACTTCACTCTATGATAAGGAGAACAACTTAGCACAGTAGTTATTATTTGATAGATGTCTAATTTTCTTTGTCCATTATCTTGAGTTTCTTAAATTTGTAGATAAAATTAATAAATTCAATAGCAAAAAAACGCTTGGAATCATAAAATCATCCAAGCGTTTTGCGCTTATTTCAATATATTTCATTTGTTAATTGCATTTCCCTATGAAAATTCGACTTATCTCAATGTAATGAAATTATTTAGTTATTGATTACTTGGAAATGAAAATTCCGCTTTATTTTCGTTGTCTTTGGATTCAGGCCATCTTTCTGAAACCGTTTTGGTTTTTGTGAAAAAGCGAACGGTGTCTGGACCAAACATGTGGCCTTCCCCGAATTTCGAACGCTTCCACCCTCCAAAGTTGTAGTATCCGACTGGTATCGGAATCGGTACGTTCACACCGACCATTCCCACTTCAATTTGTTCTGAGAACTTCCTTGAAGTATGTCCGTTTTCTGTAAAAATTGTCACACCATTACCATATTCGTGATTATTAATTAATTCAATTGCTTCGTCTAAGCTATTCACGCGTACCACAATACGTGCCGGTCCGAACACCTCATCACGATAAATTTTCATATCAGGAGTAACATGATCTAAAATCGTTGGTCCTAAATAAAAACCTTTTTCCGTTTCACATATTTTGGGATTTCGGCCATCCACATATAATTGTGCGCCTTCTTCAAGACTTTCATTAATGTACTTGATAACAGTATCCTTTGATTCTTGTGTTATTACAGCTCCAAAGTCTGCATTCTTGTCATTATATGCCCCTACTTTTAATTCTAGTACACGAGTTTTTAGTTTTGCTACAAATGCATCAGCTGTTGCTTTACCAACTGGAACAGCTGCTGAAATCGCCATACAGCGTTGGGATGCAGAACCAAATGCTGCACCTAAGAAGGCAGTAACAACTTGATCTAAATCAGCATCCGGCATAATAATCATATGATTCTTTCCTCCACCGAAAGAAGCTACTCTCTTATTATTACGGCTTCCTTCGTGATAAACATATTCAGCTACCCTAGTAGAACCTACAAAAGATATAGCACATACTTTTGGATTTTTAAGTAATGCATCAACTGCCTCTTTGTCACCGTTAATGATACTCCAAATTCCATCTGGTAGGCCCGCTTTTTTCCATAGATCCGAGATAAATAAAGCTGAGTTCGGAACACGTTCAGAGGGTTTTAAAATTACTGCATTTCCACAAGCAACTGCCATAGAAGTCATTGCGAGCGGTACCATTACTGGAAAATTGAATGGAGAAATCGCTGCAACTACACCTAGAGGTTGTTTCATTGAAAAAGAGTTGATATTTCCACCAACATTGACAGAGTATTCACCTTTTAACATATGTGGAGCATTTATCGCTAAATCAACCGATTCAATTCCTCTACTAATTTCACCTTTTGCATCAGAAATTGTTTTGCCGCTTTCAAGACCTATTATATTTGCCAGTCGTTCTGTTTCCTCTATTAGAAGGCTTCTAAAGCGATGAATAACTTCTACTCTTTTTGCCACAGACGTATTTTTCCAAACTGCAAAAGCCGAATGTGCCACTTCAATTGTTTCATTTACTTCCTCTACAGAAGCATATGGACAAAAAGCCGTTACTTCACCCGTTGAAGGACTATATACCTTTCCAAAGCGTTCACTTCTGCCAGGTTTCATTTCTCCACCAATAAAATGAGTTAATGTTTTCGTATTAAATTCACTTTTAATCATAGTCATATTATTTATTCCTCCAAATTTATTATTATTTTTTTTGTATTGCTTTTTCAGCTAGCTTCTTAGTCATTAAGTAAACAGCAGACATATCATTCTCTCCATAACCTTCATTCGCCGCCTGCATATACCAATCTACCAAGTGGTCTCCAATTGGCAGCTTAATTTCACATTCCTCAGCCATTTGCTTAGCTATTTTTAAATCTTTTAACAACAGATTTGTTGTAAAGCCAGGTTCAAAGTTATTTTTGGCGATATACTCCTTATAATTTCTTTCATATATTCTGCTTTGGCCATAACTTACACTTAGGATTTCAAACATACGCTCGTGATCTAAGCCCATATTTTCACCAAGAGTTAGCGCTTCCCCAACTGCTTGGGTATAGAAGCCGATCATCAAATTATTGATTAACTTAATCACAGTGCCACTATCTGGATTTTCTCCAACATGAAACAGATTTTTTCCTAGAATATTTAGCAGTGGCTGCACTTCATCAAAGTATACTTTAGGTCCTCCAACCATAAATGTTAGGGTTGCATTAACGGCACCAATAACACCGCCACTTACTGGAGAACCTAAGTATCTTAAGTTATTTTTCTGGCAAGCAGTAAAAACTTTACGGTTTAATTCTGGTGTTACTGTACTTGTATCAATAATCATTAAATTATCAGCACCATACTTAATAATACCTTCTTCGAAAAATGTCATCTCAACAATAGCTGGTGAAGGCAAACTAATAAATATCACATCTGCATGTTGAAGTACTTCTTTAATACTTTGACATACATGTCCACCATTTTCTTGAAATTTGACAATGGCTGTTGGATTAATGTCAAAACCGTATACTATATATTCGTGACTAATCAAATTCTCTGCCATAGGTAAACCCATATTTCCTAATCCGATAAATCCTATCCTATGTTTTAAACTCATCTCTCTTTCTCTCCTTCAGGTATCATCTAGTAAAAAATCATATATAAGATAACTGCTAAAGCTAAAGCTGCTGTAGGTACGACCACACTGAGAACAAATACTGGCTTATATGCTCGTTGATGTGTCTCTTTACATACCGCTCTGATAGTAGTAACGACGTATCCGTTATGTGGTAAAGAATCTAGTCCACCTGAAGCAATGGATGAAATTCGATGCATAGCTCCTGGATCTAAACCTTGTGCTTGATAAATAGGTGCAAGTATAGGTAAGGCGATTCCTAAACCGCCAGAGGCTGAACCCGTAATAGCGGCTATAGTCGTAACAGCCATAGCAAGACCCGCATATTCTAGCCCAGGCATATTAGTAAGCGTATCCACAATAGCAGTAAATGCTGGTACTTTTGCTGCAACTGCACCAAATCCTACCACAGCACATGTATTAGCAATGGCATTAAGTGCATTTTCAGCCCCTATAGTAAGGGCTTTCCAATGAGTGCCAATAGCATTTTTATACATAAGCGTCCATCCCACAACAATTCCCGCAAATAAAGCAACCAATACCGCTTGGTCCGTCGGGATATACTTGGCAACAATATTTAAGACTGCTACTACAGAGATCAAAGGAATGATCGAAATAATTATATTGGGCAAGCCCTTTTCAGATACTCCTTGATTTGGGTCATCCTCTGTTTCCAGCCGAGTTGCAGCAACCTCATTCGATGCACTTTCAGCAATGTGGTCCATAGAAAAAGTTTCTCCTCTATCTACAGCTTTTTGAACCATCCTTCCTAAGAGAATTCCACCTCCAACCATAATTAATAGAGCAATAACCACACCCACCCAACCTCCAGCAGTTGGAGTCGTAGCAAAATGTTCAGTAGGAATTAAATTTTGTATTTCTGGTGACCCTGGCGATGTCATAGTGAAAGAGATGGATCCAAAGACAAGTGCACCAGGTATAAAACGATGAGGTAAATTAGCACTTTTAAACAAAGAAACTGCAATAGGATAAACGGAAAAGGCAACGATGAATACGCTTACACCACCATACGTCATAAGCGCACACGCGGTTACAACAGCAAATACTGCACGCTTAGCTCCGAATCTACGCTGAACCCAATCTGCAATTGAATTTGCAGATTTTGTATCTTCCATGACTTTTCCAAAAATGGCCCCTAGTAAAAATGTTAAAAACCAGGAAGCAAAGAAACCAGTGAAGCCTCCCATGTAGTCAGTTGTTAACGCTTCCATTAGATTAAGCTTGCCTGTGATACTTACAACAACAGAACACAACACAGCTGCAATAATGATGTTTATCCCTTTAATGGTCATATACATGAGTAGTCCAAGACCTACTATTAAACCTAAAAAACTAATTGCCATATTAACCAATCCCCCCTTTCCAAATACAATATTACTTTTTGAGTAGTTTCATAGTTGAATAGTTGAATAGTCATTAGTAAAGGAGACCCGATATAGATCAATAATTTCCTCTTTGCTAGGCACTCGGGGGTGATTCCCTGGACTTCCGCTTGCTAATGCGTCAGTTGCCATTTTCTCTAAAGATTGTTCAAAATCTTCTTCATTAATTCCCCACGCTTTAAGATTAGGAATATTTAAATCAACACATAGTTTTTTAATAAATAATACGGTTTCTTTTGCCACGACCACATCACTTTGCTGCTCCATGCCTTCCATAATTGTCCGACCTACTTGAGCTAGTTTTTCAACGCAGCTGCCTTCACTAAATTCCAACACAGCTGATAAAAGCATTGCATTCGAAATCCCATGTGGTACTTTATACAAGGCACCAATTGGCCGAGACATCCCACGAACAAGGCATACGGATGAATTAGAAAAAGCAATGCCTGCTTGAATTGAAGCTAAAGCCATCTGTGTTCTTGCTTCTAAATCATTTCCATCTTCATAAACACGTTGAATGTTATCTATAATTAATTTGATAGATGATAAAGCTAGTGTATTAGTTAAAGGATGAGACTTACGTGAGATATAAGCTTCTAAAGCATGACATAATGCATCAATCCCTGTGGCAACTGTTAACATTTTTGGTGATGAAAGCGTTAGACTTGGGTCAACAATAGCTACCTGTGGCATTATTTTAGGTTGTTTAATCATCATTTTTAAATCTTTAATTGTATCAGTCACAACTAACGCATCAGTCACCTCAGATCCTGTTCCAGCTGTTGTTGGAATAGCTATTACTGAAACGGGATCATTTATAATCTCATTTTCCACACCCATATATTCAATTAAAGCGCCTTCATTTCTAGCTAATAGAGCTACCGCCTTAGCAGCATCAATGCAACTTCCTCCGCCTAGACCAACAATTAAATCACATTCCTTTTCTTTAAAAAGAGTTAAAGCCTCTTCAACATGAGTATCTTTTGTTTCTGAATCCACTCCCAAATATGTAATCGAGTGAACACCCCCATCTTGAAGATATCTAATAACCCTATCCACATAACCTAAATCCTTCATAGGCTTGTCACTGATTAACAATGCTTTGGAACCTAAATCATTTGCCACTTTGCCTAGTTTAGAAAGGCTTTGATTTCCATAATATACAATATTAGGCGTACGTAATTCTCCGATAAAATTCACACTGCACCCCCTGATAAAAAATTGACTTTCAGTTATAAACTAATGCAAGAGTTGTGCCAATTCGTTATTAAGCCAAATTTCCTGTAAGTACCCATCCATTTTTAAAATATCTGTTTTCGAAAAGCAACACTCGATCGATAATTATGTAGATAAACAAGAACAACTTCGTTGACAAATGACAACAATTTCCTTTATTGTTATTTTGAATATTGATACTATTCAAAATTCGCATCAATTTAAAATAAGATAGGTGATTCTGATGAATGTTTTAAATAATAAAAGCGTCTCCTATAATATTTTTAATGACGGAATCGTTGAAGATTGGATGGAAGAAGAGTCTTATTTATTACAAATTCACGACTCTATTTATAAAGCTGCTAATATCATGTCGAAATACGAAATAGATAACCTTGCAGTGGTTAACGAAGATTGTATAGTAAAGGGGATTGTCACTTTCTCAATAATAATGAGAGCATTTTTGAATGGCCTACCTTTAGAACAAGAAATTCAAAATATCATGATTAAGAAGTTCGATGCTTGCTATGCTGACGATCCTATAAACGAACTTTCCTTTCAGTTTGGAACTCGTATTCCAGTATTAGATAGAAATGGACGTCTTATTGGTCGTTTCCCTTCAACGAGAAGTTTGCTAAACCAATTCTTTGTATTGAGCGAAAAAGTACAATCATTAGATCAAATAGTAAAAATGTACGATCTTTGTTTTGATACAGCCTATGAAGGTATAACTGTAGTAGATCAAAACGGCGTAATCCAACTTTTTAATAATTCCTACAGCCGTTTCGTACAAATGAGAAAGGAAGAAGTTATAGGTAAGCACTGTACTGAAGTAATTGACAATACCCGGTTGCCAGTTGTTCTTGAAACGGGAATTCCTGAACGCAATAATGCGGTTATTTTGCAGGGGCAAGAAATGATTGCTAGCGTAATTCCGATATGGAGAAATGATAAAGTGATTGGTGCAATAGGAATGCTTGTTTTCGAAGGAGTTTCAGAGCTCTCTAAAGTCTTTGATAGGATGCAGACCCTTAAGGATAAATCGAGTCATAAACAGATTACACTTGAATATCCCAAGAAAGATGAAGCAACGATTACATTTGATAAAATCATCGGTGAAAGTAGCTCTATAGGTGAAGTTAAAAAAATAGCTCGTCGAGCAGCAAAGACATTGGCTACAATTTTAATTATCGGTGAAAGCGGTGTTGGAAAAGAGTTGTTTACCAAAGCTATTCATAATTTAAGTCCAGTAAAAAATGGTCCATTAATATCCATTAACTGTGCGGCTATTCCTGATGAGTTGCTTGAATCTGAGCTTTTTGGGTACAACCATGGGGCTTTTACAGGAGCAAGCAAGGGAGGAAAACCAGGGAAATTAGAATTGGCTCATAACGGAACGCTTTTTTTGGATGAAGTTGGAGACATGTCCCTTCACCTACAAGCTAAACTGCTTCGCATCTTGCAGGAACAAAAATTTGAAAGGATTGGGGGAATTAATGAAATTCATGTGAACGTACGTATTATTGCCGCAACGAACCAGCCATTAGAACAGTTGGTTGAAAAGGGGACCTTTCGAAAAGATTTATTCTATCGTCTAAATATCATTCGTTTGCACATCCCTCCCCTTAAAAATAGAAAAACAGATATTCCTATTTTAGTATCGAAATTATTAGAAGAATGTTACAAAAAATACCAAATCCCCCCCGTTAAATTAAGTCGAGAAGTCTTGGAAAGCTTCATTCAATATGATTGGCCTGGAAATGTTCGGGAAATGGCAAACCTTTTAGAAAGCTTAGTTGTTCTTTCAGATCAAGCACGAATTCAACTAGAAGATCTGCCACCACATCTTAAAGACTATCTTATAAGGACTAAAAATGAATATAGTAAATATCCTAGTGAAAAAACAGGCCAGATCTCAACTCATACTATTAATCCTCTTATAACTACTGAGCTAGAATTAGATCAGCAATTAGGTTCTCCTCACCAAGGAAATAGTTCAACAACCTCTAATTTGCTGGTTAATGAAAAAGTGGCGAACGAAGAACGTGAACGTGAACTTATTTTAAACATCTTACAGAAAGTAGACGGAAACAAATCGAAGGCAGCTAAAATCCTCGGCATCCACCGAACTACTTTATATAAAAAAATGGTCAAACATCACCTAAGATAAACTTGATAGGGGGAGCGTCACATGCCCATAAAGCAAAGTTAAAACGGATACCTTCAAAAATGAAAAAACGCTATGCTTATCGTAAGAAGTTTACGAGAAAGGATGGTGTTTTTTTATAATCCAATCATCTCTAGTGAACTAACACTTTTCGCAGAAGAATTACAACGCTTTTTATCTCCAATAGTCCTACAAGAAATCGCCAAACAAGTTGGTTTTGTACAGCGGTCTAATAAGTATCAAGCAGATGAACTCATCGCTCTTTGCGTTTTGCTCAGCCAAGAAGTCGCTCGTACATCACTTACGCAACTAAGTAGTCGTTTAGAGGCTTCGACGGGTGTACTAATGAGCAAAAAGGGACCCAATTAGCGCTTTAATCCTGCAGCTGTCGCATTCCACCGAGAGTCTTTTTTTCACCTTTATATTTAAGGACACAAATTGATCAACTCCTGTCCCCATATCATAAGGAAGTAGAATTATTGGATGGTATACCTGGTGTGAACAAAGCAGCCGCAGTGCATCCCAGTTGATTAATTATAGATGAAACACGTACGGTGGTTTTTTATATTCATTAACAATATGGTTTCAAGAGGAAAGTGTTATTAGAGATTCTTATTTTACGAATTAAATGTTGACACTAAAGAAAGATAGAAGTATGATAATGAAGTCGCCTAATTAACGAGCGATTTTAACAAAAGAAATTCTTCGCAGAAGTTGACAACTATTCAATGTTATGTTAAGTTGAATGAGTTGAAACAAACCAACAACAATTGCTCTTTGAAAACTGA